>CALMWN010000409.1 GCA_937873555.1 uncultured Clostridia bacterium | reverse complement strand
GGAATCCCAGAGAAGGTTTGAGAGACAGAACTTCACATTTTCCAATTCAGGGAGCAGAAGCACCGGAGTGGAAGCAATCGGTCCGAAAACATCAGGTCTGACGGGGTCTTTGGAGGCAAGGGAAACCATCAATCCCTACAGCTGGAGTGAAAGCAGGATAAACCTGACTGCATAGACTGTTTTAACATTTGACGGGAGGTACATGAAATGGCGGTTAGTACGGTAACAAATCAAAAGACAATACAGCAGATAATCGACAGCTCTTCGAAAAACACCAGTGATAGAAAAACAGGTGAGATGGGGAAGGACGATTTCTTAAATTTGCTGGTCACACAGTTAAAATACCAGGATCCTTTGCAGCCTACTGACGATAAGGAGTTCATAGGACAAATGGCGCAATTCAGTTCCCTTGAACAGATGCAGAACATGAACACCAGCCTGTCCCAGTCACAGGGCTTTGCGCTGATGGGCAAGCACATAACCGCGACAATTACTGACAGTACTACCAAGGAATCAAAGGCAATCGAGGGTGATGTGACAAGCGTCAAGGTCAGCAGTGGAAAGACTTATGCAGTTGTCAAGGGTGAGGATGTTCCCATTGAAAAAATTACCAATGTAACTGAAGGCTCGGGTTCCAGCCTGACAAACATATCTCAATATACCAATCTGATAGGTTATGACGTGAAAGGTGTGGTATATGATCCTGCAACCTCCAATATGGTTGGTGCTGAGGGTACTGTAAAATCCATACAGAAGGGCACATATGACGACTATGCGGTAATAGACGGTGTAAATGTTCAGCTATCGGGTGCAGGTGACAGTTCTACATCAACTTCAAAGGATTACATAAAGGAATACCTTGAGGCACATAAAGGCGAGGCTGCGGTTGTCACTGTAACAGACAGCGCAAAAAATCAAAAAGTGACAGTTAATGCGGTACTTAAAGATTACAACATTGCAGCAGACGGCAGCATCACTGCGACACTGGACCAGGTTAACATTCCGGTAACAAGTGTAGCTACAATCGCGCCTGTCAAGCAGGATGCAACGACACAAACCGCCTCCAGTAACACTGCTTCGAGCTCAACAGGTGCTACAGGTGCTACAGGTGCAACAACTGCAACTGCAGCCACAAGTTCAACTAACTGACAATAATGCAGATAACAAAGGGGAGGTGACGGTATGGTCATAAATAATAAGCTTCTTGACAGCATTAACAGAATATCAAACGGCCAGACTGCTCCTGCTACACAAAAGCCGGTAAAAGGGACAGGCGACTTCGGCAGCATCCTGCAGGAAAAAATAAACGGAAGCCAGGAACTGAAATTCTCAAAACATGCGGAAATAAGACTCCAATCAAGAAATATCCAATTATTGCCTGAACAAAAAAGCAAAATCAATGAAGCTGTAAACAAGGCAAGGGAAAAGGGAGTCAAGGATTCGCTGGTTATCATGGATAACCTTGCTTTTGTGGTGAACGTAAGGAATAGAACCGTTATAACTGCAGTAAACAGCAACGAATTAAAGGAAAATGTATTTACAAACATCGACGGTGCGGTTTTTGCCTGATGCAGATGTACTGAAAACCGACAGAAAAGCAAGTTGTATTAAGTAAGAGCAGTAAAACGTCGATATACTATTTGGTCGAATAAATGACTGTAGCCGGACCCTTTCGGGAGGCTACCTATTCCTGACTGACAGACGGAATAGAAACGAGGGAGGTCAAACTTTATGATGAGATCTATGTTCTCTGGTGTTTCAGGCCTGCGTGCCCACCAGACCAGAATGGATGTCATAGGCAATAACATAGCGAATGTAAACACAGTTGGTTTCAAGTCGGGGCGTGTGACTTTCCAGGAAGTATTCAGCCAGACTTTAAAGGGTGCGGGAGCACCTGACCAGGCCACCGGCAGGGGAGGTTCAAATCCGATGCAGGTCGGCCTTGGCCTGGGAGTCGGAGCAGTAGATACCATTACGACAAGAGGCAGCCTGCAGAGGACGGACAATCCTACAGACCTTTCAATAGAAGGAGAGGGCTTCTTCATAGTAAAAGGCGGGAACGCCGATACATACCGTTTTACCAGAGCGGGTAATTTCGGGGTGGACAAGCTCGGCAATCTGGTTACGGGAGACGGGATGAATGTAATGGGTTGGCAGGATTACACCACGGCTACTGACGGAACCGTCACCTTCGATACCGAAAAGCAGCTGGAGGCCATCAATCTCTATACGGGAGGTCCTGTAAAGAACAAGAGGATGATAGCCGCCAAAAAGACTGAAAACATAGTATTGGCCGGAAACCTTGACGCATCAAAAGCTGCACTTGGTGCAACTATTGCTTCAGGCGTTGCAGCTGTACCCGGTGTCAATCCCCATTTTTCAATACCTGTAACTGTGTATGACGAGTTGGGCAATGATTACAAAATAAACATCAATATGTACAAGGTTTATGCAAGCGGAGCGGCAACCTCAACAGCCACAGGTTCAAATGTGTGGTACTACACCGTTAATGGCAGCACTACACCAGCGGCAGCTTCAACCAAAACCGGATACCTTGAGTTTGACGACAGCGGGACACTTATTCCAAACTCCACGGTAACTGCTACAGCTTCAGCTGTTACAACAATGGATCTTACACCAGCAACAAGCATAGGTACAAAGCCGTTTACTGTAACACTGGACTTTACAAAGCTCACAATGTACAATGCAGACAGCTCGGCCAAGCCGACAAATGTTGACGGTTATCCTACGGGTAATCTTGTGACCTTCAATATAGGATCGGATGGTGTTCTGACAGGAATATACAGCAACGGTCAGCAGCAGCCATTGGGAATGGTGGCCCTTGCCAGCTTTGAAAACCCTGCCGGTCTGCAGAAGGTTGGAAATAATATGTATATACCGACAACAAACTCCGGTGACTTCAAAAAAGGTCTGAAAGCAGGTTCTGAGGGTGTAGGCACCATGAACCCCGGAACCCTGGAAATGTCAAATGTTGATCTTTCTAAAGAGTTTACCGACATGATCGTAACACAAAGAGGCTTCCAGGCAAACAGCAGAATTATCACAACTTCCGACGAAATGCTGCAGGAGCTTGTAA
>CALMWN010000408.1 GCA_937873555.1 uncultured Clostridia bacterium | reverse complement strand
TCCCTACGAAGAAGCCTATCAACGAACCGCGCAGTACCGCCCATTTGCAGGTAACCCAGTCCTGCAGTGTGGGAAACAGGTTTCCTATCTTCTTTGTGACGAATTCAGCACTTGCCTGCTCTTCAAGGGTGACAAGGATCTCGCTTAGTCCGAACAATCCCATGGCAAGAGTGACGAAGTCAAACCCTCCCTGGAGGTTTATAAATCCGAAGGTGAATCGCTCCTTTCCTGAAACAGGGTCAAGGCCGACATTGGCCAGGAGTATTCCCATAGCAATCATGATTAGACCTTTAATCGGTGAGTTTCCCGACAGGAACACCGCCAGCAGTAGTCCCACCAGTGTCAGTGCAAAAAATTCGGGAGGTCCGAATTTCAGCGCAAACTCAGCCAGCGGAGGAGCAACGAATGTCAATCCAATAACACCCATAGTACCCGCTACAAAAGAACCTATTGCTGCTATTCCAAGTGCGGCTCCCGCACGTCCCTTCTTTGCCATTTCGTATCCGTCTATGCAGGTTACAACTGAAGCGGCCTCACCAGGCAGCCTCAATAGTATGGAAGTGGTCGAACCCCCATACATGGCCCCATAATATATGCCTGCAAGAAATATTATGGAGGTTGCCGGATTGCCCATCTTGTATACTACCGGAAGCAGCAGGGATATGGTTGCTGCCGGTCCCAGGCCGGGTAATACACCCACTGCAGTTCCTAAGAGGGCTCCCAGGAAAGCAAAGAACATGTTTGTGCCCGACATTGCTATTGAAAATCCATTCATCAAACCTTGAAACACATCCATTATTAAGCCCCCTTTATATGCTTAATATTCCTTCCGGGAGCGGCACCCCCAGAAGATAAATAAATAGAAAATACATGGTAATTGTACCTATTACAGAGATGAGTAATGTTCTTACCCATTTCTCCCGTTCAATAAAAATCTGCCATGCCAGCAGGAATACAAAAGTTGAAAGAAGATATCCCACATCCTCCATAATCGCCCCGTAAACCGTTATAACAACAACTGCTATCAGCGGCTTTACCCATTGCCCTTTTTCCCAGAAAGGCTTCTCCTCTTCATCCCCTTCTTTTTTTGTAAAGATCCATATAGCGCTGAAAATCACCAAGACCAAACCGCATAACAGCGGGAAAAAGCCAGGGCCCGGCTTATGGAAATTGCCGAGACTTAAGGTGAATACGGAATAAATCATATCTGCTACGCCTATCAATATAAAAATCATTCCGGTAATACGTTCATACTTTTTCATAAAGTCTCTCACCCCCAAAATTTAATTTGTCATTATACATACTGATTTTATAGCAGCTTTCCTCCCCCTTTAACAGACACATTGAACAAGTAAAACATCAATTATTATTAAAGCAAATTTGATGCCAGTTTTTCTATTGTATTCTAAAATTTTCCAATTAATGTATTACATTTATAAACTGGCAACGACAAAAATCCATTGATTCGAAAATCACTTTTCACTTTCATCACTTTGCTGTCTTCAGAATATCAGTTAAAATATTGTTCGCAATTCAGATGTACAAGTTTAAAACAGAAATGTTAAACTAATGTTTCAATCCTGAAACTGTTGCCATTTCACATGATTTACTTGCAGAAATAAATTATTGAAAAACATGGATATATCATATAAAATAAAAAAAACGGAATAAAATGAATAATGGATGGGAAGCGTCAAGCATGTACCTAAATACCGCTTCGGAAAATATTCTTGATACGCACCAAAAGTTGGTACTGACTCCACAGGTCAGGCAATCCCTTCAGGTATTGTGCATGAACAGTCAGGAACTGTCTGAGCATATCAAGGAACAAGCTCTCGAAAACCCCATAATGGATATTGAATCCGTTTGTGAGGAAATGGATTATCAGGAAAAGCTGTTTAAAAAAATCGAATGGCTTTCCAACAGCGATTCCATGTACCGGGTTGATAATAATTATGTCCAGGATTCTGAAGATGATGAATACCCTTTGATTTCTTCCGATGAAGATTCTCTTGTCAAGGTACTGTTGATGCAGTTAAATACAATCAAATTGAATTCCAGACTTGCGATGACTTCAAAATATATCATTCACTCACTGAACAACCGCGGTTATCTGGAAACCTCACTGGAAATAATTGCAGAGATGTCAAATACAGATATTAAGCTCGCCAGAAGAGCTTTAAAAATAGTCCAGGACCTGGAGCCCTGGGGTGTAGGTGCAAGGAATCTGCAGGAATGCCTGATTATCCAGTTGAAAAAAATGAGAATATCAGATAATGACGTATATAAAATAATACTGAACTATCTGGAGGAACTGTCCAGGAACAAACTTAATACAATAGCCAATAAGCTTGGTATTTCCATAGAAGATGTGAAGAAAAAGCATTCTATCATAAAGTCGTTGGATCCAGCTCCCGGCTTGAAATATAATGACAAGGAAGCTATTTCGTACATTCATCCTGATATAACGGTTGTAAAATTCGGAACCCATTACGAAATATTGATAAATGACTTTCTGTACCCTACTATCCGCATCAACAGCTCTTACAGGGATCTTATCCATTCCGGCGACGAATCAATAAGAAGGTATATGGCTAAAAAAATGGATCAGGCCATATTTCTTATGAAAAGCATTATGCAGCGGAATAAGACTCTGCTTGAAGTAGCACGAGAAATTGTGGAAATTCAGAAGGAGTTTATGAACAAAGGCCCGGGACACGTCGTGCCCATGGTCTTGAATGACATAGCCGACAGACTTGGTTTGCACGAATCCACTGTCAGCCGTGCAGTCAGCGGAAAATATATGCAGTGTATCTGGGGTGCTTTTGAATTAAAATACTTCTTTTCATCTGCCGTCAACAACAGTAATGATTCCATGACACCTGAAAAAGTCAAGATACTTCTAAGAAAGATAATCGACAATGAGAACAGAAAAAAGCCCTTAAGTGATCAGAAAATATCTGAGAAATTAAGTAAAAAGATAGCCATATCGAGAAGGACTGTTGCCAAATACAGGGAAGAAATGAAAATACCGAATGCATCGGAAAGAAGAGAATATTAACCGTCCCCTATCATTAGTAATTAGAAACTATATCCGCCGCCATATCGCACCATTCCCACAGGCGCTGCGGCTCACCATTAAGTGAAATCAAGGTTTTCATATCAATTTCAACATTTGAATTGTATTTTCTGGCCAATCCACAGACATTTATCAGTTCCTTTCTCAAGGTTTCCTTCTCCCAGGTGTCTCCGACCAGGTAATTTGAGTTTGGCTTGAATGCTGCAACATAATCGCTGCCGATTTTCTCCATTGCTTCTTCAAGGCGGCTGTATGGTGAAACTGATATTTTGCGGAGATTGCCGAAACTTACCTTTAACTCGTTTATTTTATGGTCAAGCCTTTCACAACAGCCATAGGAATGTAATCCGAACAGATTGGCCCATTTCTTCTCATAGGCAAAAGCAAATTCCTCGCTCATTGCAGGTGAAACAGAGGTTAATATCTGATCAGAATTCTGGCCCCATATATCGCTTAATTTTGCACCAATTCCGCTCGGAGGGGGAGGGGGAAGTTTCGTTGTAAAGCCAAGGCCGTTATGCCCGATATTTTCAGCACCGTTATTTGATGAAAGTATTCCGAGACTTTCATATTGTTTTACACGCGTTATACAGGCATCAATATAGATTTGCGCTGCCTTATGCATCAAGTCAGGCTCAAGGGCAAAGTTATACAAGCCCTCATTAAGACCCATCCAGGTTAAAAGGTCATCCCAGAGAACACAGTGAAAATACGCCTTTCCAAACAATTTGACCTCAAGTATTCCATCGAAAATCTCCTGCATTTCATGGAATTTCTTCATGGTTGCATCTTCATCATATGATACAACAGGAGTTTTTATCAATGACAGATCATCTTCTGTTCTTATTTGAGGTTCAAAGTGCTTTGCTTTATTATACTCTTCTCCCTGGACAAATGAGGTCTCCGCTACCGAAGTTGTCGCTTCTATGCCGTATAATGAATCCTCTACAACTGCATGACATTTGATGGTTGGTTCAATCACCCTGTCGCATCTCAAATGTTTCCATTCATATATGCGAAGCAGCAAGTCCAGTTCAAGCTTTTTCAGTTCAGGGTCCTCAAGGGTTGTAGTAAGTTCATCCTCGTATCTTATAAGATAAAGCGGATAATCACGGACGTATATGACAGGCCGGATCATATTCAAATCATTGACAGACTGCCAGAGTTTTATGTTTGTCTGTTGAACAGGCAGTTCCGCTATTTCTCTTACCTGCCTGGCAAGTTCCCGTATCCTGTAAATATCTTTATTTGGCATACTTCAACACATCCCTTTGTTTCTTGAGCATTCCCTGTAACATCAGATTGTATCCAGAGAATCCAGAATTACGTCATCCTCCTCAGTTTCAATGCATATCACTGTATCAAGCAGGTCCGGCTGAGTTTCAGGAAGCTGGAAAATGACTCTGTGCTGCTTGCTCGCAGAACCATAAGTCTGAGTGAATTCAATCTCTTCTCCGGTCTGCATGATATACGCCCTGACTATTTTGTTTGCCAGGCAATGGATGTTCAGGTTCAGTTTCCAGTCGAAAACATGCATGAATAATTTACCGGGTTTATATGTAAACATGCCCCATTCCGTTTCATAAGGCATTACGGGGACAGGCCTGGTAGCATATATGCTTTCTCCGTTTGCAGAAATCCACCTTCCAACCTGCTTTAATATATCCACACTGGGTTTCGGAATGATTCCCCTTGCATCCGGCCCCACATTCAATAGATAGTTGCCACCCCTGCTGTTTATCTTTACAAGAAGCTTAACCAGTTCTTTCGGTGATTTCCAGTTGTCATCGAAATACTTGTAGCCCCATGTGTCGTTGAGTGTGGCAGGCACTTCCCAATCGCCGTAATATGGGAGATAGGGAATTTTATTATCTCCTGTAGACATATAATCTCCAAATTCGTTGCCAATACGCCCGCTGACAAGGCAATTCGGCTGTATGCTTTTTACAAGTTTTGCGAGCTCAAGGCTGTGCTCAGGTGACATTATCATTGGAGTATCAAACCATATCAATCCTATATCCCCATACTGCGTCAATAATTCTTTTATCTGGGGTTTGCATTTTTCCTCCAGGTATTTCTTAAAATCCTTTTTCTCATCAGGAACCGGTCCATAGCTGCAGTCTGTCCTTTCAAGTTATCAGGATACGCTTGCCGGCTCGGGCAGCGGTCTTTTTATCCGGTCGGTTTTATACCCGAAGCCGTTACCCTCCAGGCTGTACAAGTATACCTTCCCATTCCTTCTCTTATAAATCCCGGGGTGCACTTTTGCTTCATAGCTTGAAGCCTCAGGATAGAACTGCATCCCATTGGTCTCTACTCCCATAATGGTGCCTGCATGACTGGCCAATAAAACATGGGGTATCTGTGCCAGCATGGGATTTGTAAGATCCTGTACCATCAGTGTCATACCATGGGCCTTCGCCCAGCACAAGCTCAGAAGAGCTCCCGTCTGAGTCTTGCAGGTTTTGAGAGCCACACCTGTCCATCCCAGTTCTCGCCCCAGTTTTACAAGGTGCCAGTCGTGTGCGCTTTCATCCATGAAAAGCGGTTTTCTGGCACTCACACTTCTGACATCGATACTGTATTTTTCAAGATCATATGGGAACGGCTGTTCAATATAAAGAATCCTGGCATATACTGCCGGGTGTTCCTTCATCAGTCTGTCAAGAATGTCATTAACATAAGCGCATTCAGTTACCTGGCAGTTGAAATCGGCAGTCAGCCAGTCAACATTGTTCTCCTGCGATATCTTTCCCACGGTGACAAGCCTTTCATAGTCCCATACAGGATCCGTACCTGTGAGCTTGACCTTCAAACACTTAAGCCCGTCAGTTTTAATCCAGTCGTCCAATATTACGGGATACCCGTCATTTGGATTTTCAGCTGTCCCATCATCCTCCAGCAGGTCCTTCCCCCCTACCAGATGCCAGGCAACAAGCTCTTTCTCCGGCTTTACAAGGTAATCCGCCGGGTATTTCCCTGCAAATGACACTGCCGATTTTTCTGCAGGTTCGAGATAATAGGAAAGGTCTTTGTTCATATACTCACAGTTATATGTCTCGTAAGTCGGAACACCGTTAACATTGCCATAAGCATCATGAATGGCAATATCAAATGCCGAGAAGCAAACCAGAGCCGCAAGATATGGCAGAGGCTCCTCCAATTTCCGGGACTTGTTGAATTGCTCCTGCAGCTTCATCAGAACATCCTTCTGAAAAGTATGCCCCAGCTCCATGGGGTGTCCCTGAAGGTCAAACACTGACAGATTTTCCGCAATAAGCTGGCAAAAGCTTTTCAATGCACTTTCACGCACCTCATAGCTCAAACTTCCGGGCCATACCCATTGAACGCTCAGCGGGGTCTCTCCCCATCCCTCGATTGTCTTTCCCTGCCTGTTTTCCACCTGGATGCAAACCCTGGCACATGTCACAGTGGTTAATACCTCCGGGCCGAACTTCAAGGGTATGCGGGTCTTTACCGGCAGGAAATAAAGCCGTAATCCTTTTACCTTTATATCATAAGCTTTCATTTTGTTATTCACATCCTCATGCAGTATCTTTTATGCCATTGTCTCCAGCATATCCCAGTTTACTTGCATTTCCAGCTTCTGACCCTTCAAATAGGCCTGAATGTCGCTCACAACCTGATTGCCTATATGAATGCTGGGTCCGCCTGCAAGGTGGGAAGTATATATAATATTAGGCAGTGTACGGATAGGGCTGTTCAAATCTGCAGGTTCCGGATCCGAAACATCCAGGAATGCAAAAAGGCGACCTTTTTTCAATTCAGCTATGAGTGCGGCTTCATCAACGCATGCTCCTCTAGAAGTGTTGATGAAAACGGCGTCATCCTTCATTGCCTTGAATTGCTCTTCCCCCATCATGTGGAAGGTGGCTTTTGTATTTGGAGTGTGCATTGTTACCGCATCGCTCTGCTCACACAATTCCATCAGAGTATCCACTTTGATTGCTCCAAGTTCCCTGGCCTGTTCCTTTGTTATGTACGGATCATACAAAAGTATGCGTACATTGAACGGCTGTAAAAGCTTTAAAAGGTATCTGCCCACTCTTGATGCTCCGATAACGCCGATGGTGGAAACCGAAAGATAAAGCTTGTTATCGGGCTTAGCACCGCTTATGGTTTCATTTTGCTGTGAATTGGGAATTATCCTTCTCAAACCTATTATCAGCTCACCGAGTGCCATTTCAGCAACGGTCTTTCCTATGGCAGGTGCACAAGAAGCAATTATAAGATCTCTGCCCTTGATGTCGTCTGTGAAAAATCCCTTTACAGTCCCGGCTGCATGCTCCCACAACTTTATGGTCGGACAGCTGTCAAGTACTAATTTTGTTGGTTTGGCAGTTCTCCATGAGCTTACAGCTATTTCACAGCCTTTAAGCAATGAGCAGGCTTCTTCCTCTGTAAGCTGCTCGTTTTTTTCATTCCATACAACATTCACAATATTCTCAAGTACTTTTTTGCTCTCCGGACTAAATATTGCATTTTGTGCTTCCTTAGGTATTAAAATTCCGACTTTGACCATAAATACCACCCCATTCTGATAATTTCATATTTTATTCTATATGATTTTGTTTTCTTCATGAATAGCAAAATACATAAAATATTTGTCATTATGTGTGATTTAGTCTATAATGTTGCTATGAATACGACATTACTCTATATACATAAAAACAAAAGTACAAATCAAGGTAAGACCACCAGCCATTCCCATGACTTCTGGCAGCTGGAAATTGTCATTCATGGACATATACCTGCTGTTGTATGTGGAAGAAGGATAATTCTGAATGCAGGTGAAATGCTCCTGATAAAACCCGGATCCGAGCATGAATTCACGTATGAAGCTCCTGGAACCTCCTGGATTACTCTTAAATTTGATACGGAAGAAAACATGGAGGAACCAATTGAGAGCGTTATAAGGCATTCCTTATTTACCAACAGGCTGATATCCTCTCTCGAAGCCATCATCCACAGCACCATTCTGGAAGTATATGAGAAAAAAGCGGTTGAGGGCCATATCGAGGCACTTTTTTGCTATCTTAAATCTACAGAATTCACAAGGTCTGCCGATAAGAAAAATTCATTTATTGCAGACATTACAGGTTATATTAGGGGTCACGACGGTATGCAGATATCCATAAACGAACTTGCTGCCAAGCTGTCGTATACGCGCAGCCATCTTTCGAAGGAATTCAAGAAGCAGACCGGAGAGTGCCTTAAGTCCTACATTGACAGGATCAGACTGGATAAGGCGAGGGAAATGCTTTCATACAGCGATTTTTCCATATCCGACATTTCTTTCCAATTGGGCTTTAAGGATATTTTTTCGTTTTCCAGGTTCTTCAAACACCGCACAGGCACCTCCCCAAGAAAATACAGGAAGATTGTCTAGTGATATATAAAAAACGGGTGACAAGATTTATATTTCATGTCACCCGTTTTTTAAAAACTCCGCCGGAAGTGAAACCCGGCTGTATATTTTTATACTTTTTCAGACCTGATGTTTGTTCAAATTGCGGGTGTTACTCCGCTTTAAGCTTGTGCTCCGGTATCTGCCGCCACCGGAGGGGTATAAACCCGTTGAGCCAGTTCCGCATCCAGCATCAGCAATCCGCGTCCGTCATTACCAATAAGTCTGAGCTTTTTCAGGATGTTTTCAGCAGTTGCTTCCTCTTCTGCCTGTTCTGTTACAAACCACTGCAGGAAGGCATTTGTTTTGTGATCCCTTTCTTCCAGCGAAATATCAACAATATTATATATGGATTTGGTAACAAACTGCTCGTGGGCAAGTGCCAGAGAAAAAACCTCTTCCGGAGATTCAAAATCCGTTTTCGGTGCATCAATCTGCAGTAAAGTCACTTTCCCTCCTACATGGTTTAGAAAATTGAAAAATTTCAAGGCATGATCCCTTTCCTCCTGCAGCTGTACGTGGAAGAAATTCGCAAAGCCGTTAAGGTTCTGTGCCTGGAAATACGCTTCCATGGACAAATACAAATACGCTGAATAAAATTCCTTCTGAATCTGTTCATTAATTATTCTTTCCAACCGCGTGCTTATCATGACAATATCCTCCTAAACAATTTTATTATATATACTTCCCATAACCTTCCGCTAAATTTACAGGACAAATTTTTATTATCATAAAAATATATATACCCCAAAAATACCTGAAACAACATTAAAATAAACCGTCTATAAAAAATTATCGCATTGGTACAGGTAACTTTTTTCTCCGATACATCATATATTACTTGTATGAATATTCACATTGGCAAAGATGCTTTTGTAAAGCATCTTTTTTAGTGATTATAAAAAAAGGAAGTGAAACTTTATGTGCGGAATTGCAGGATGGATAAACCTTAAAGCAGATATATCCCAGCAATATCACACAATTGAAAAAATGGCAGCCAGTCTGGCTTCCAGAGGCCCCGATGCAGAAGGGATGTGGTTGTCACCCCATGCGCTCCTGGGACACAGGAGGCTTGTAGTCGTTGATCCTGCAGGTGGCGGACAGCCAATGGAACGTGAACTGGAAGGAAGAAAATATGTCATTGTGTACAACGGTGAACTGTATAATACGTTGGACCTTCGTAAAGATCTGGAGAACCGGGGACATGTTTTCCAAAGCAATTCCGATACTGAGGTTTTGCTTGTGTCATATATGGAATGGGGAGTTGATTGTATTGAACATTTGAATGGAATATTCGCTTTCGGAATATGGGATGATGCCTGCAGACAGCTGCTTTTAGCCCGTGACAGGTTTGGTGTGAAACCGCTCTTTTATTTCGTAGGTAATGATTCTCTGGTTTTTTCATCAGAAATAAAGGCTCTATTCTGCCACCCATTTATCAATCCTGAGCTTGATACCGAAGGGCTTGCTGAGATTTTCGCCCTTGGTCCCGCACGCACACCCGGGCATGGAGTCTTTAAAGGAGTATCTGAATTAAAACCTGCTCACTGTATGGTTTTCAACTCTGAAGGGATGCATATACGTAAGTATTGGTCGTTGGAAAGCCATCCGCATGAGGATGACCTTAAGGAAACAATTGAAAAGGTAAGATTTCTGCTGATAGATTCAATCGAAAGACAATTTGTTTCCGATGTTCCTGTCTGCACCTTTCTTTCCGGAGGGCTGGATTCAAGCGCTATAACCGCACTCGCCGCGGCCCATTTCAAAAAAACGGGAAAGGGCACGTTGAATACCTATTCCATAGATTATATTGACAATGATAAATACTTTAAGCCCAGTATGTTTCAGCCTAATTCCGATGCTCCATGGGTCAGGTTTGTGAGTGAATGCTTTGAAACAAACCACCACTACATAACAGTAGACACACCCCAGCTGACAGAAGCGCTCACAGGTGCTGTCACTGCACGTGATCTCCCGGGAATGGCGGATGTTGACTCGTCGCTCTGGCTGTTCTGCCGTGAAATCAAAAAGGATGCAACGGTGGCGCTGTCGGGGGAGTGTGCCGATGAGGTCTTCGGGGGCTATCCCTGGTTTCACAACGAAGAAATGCTTAATTCAAATACCTTTCCCTGGTCCAGGTCGATGAATGAACGTACAAAGGTGCTTTCACAGGATTTTATTCGTGCAATCAAACCGGAAGAGTATGCAAAGAGAAGGTATTCCGAGACCCTTGACGAAGTACCCGTACTACCGGGAGAAGAGCCTTTGGAAGCACGGAGGCGTGAAATATTCTACTTAAACATAACCTGGTTCATGTCCACCCTGCTTGACCGTAAAGACCGTATGAGTATGGCTACAGGACTTGAAGTCAGGGTACCTTACTGTGACCACCGGCTGGTACAGTATGTATGGAATATCCCCTGGAGCATGAAGATGCTTAACGGGAGGGAGAAAGGCATAATGCGTGAAGCACTCAGGGGTATACTTCCCCAGGATATAATTGAACGAAAGAAGAGTCCATATCCAAAAACACACAACCCGGCATATGAAAGAGCGGTCAAAAACAGGCTTCTTGAGATTATAAACGATGGCACCTCTCCCCTGCTGGAGCTGATTGACGTTACGAAGGTGCGTACGCTGGCGCAAAGCGAGTCTGATTACGGCAAGCCGTGGTTCGGGCAGTTGATGGCAACTCCTCAGCTGTTTGCATACCTGATACAGGTGGATACCTGGCTTAGACAATATAAAATCAGGATTGTATAACAGCATTCACTGTCAACGAGTTTTTCATCAGGTAGTTTCCCGGCTGTTTCGGAAGATGTTTTAAAGATTCCTTGAGTTCCATATTTCATCCTTAGAGTAATTAATTCTGTACAGATTAATTATATCACACATATGGCTTCTTTTATGATATAAAAGAAGCCATACTTCCTTGAAGTGACAATTCAATAGACATAAACTTCTCCTTATACTATAGGCTTTCAGCACTTCACTGATTACAATAACAGTGCTATATGAATACTATTGTGCAGCATATGGATAATGTTAATATGGTTTAATACCAGCTTATTTCATAATTATATAAATATTATGAAAAAATGCTTTTTAGTTCTTTCAAAACAGACGTTTCCCTATATACCCAACGATTCATATCATTATTTTTATTTTTTATAATATCCTCATTATTACTAATTGCCGCATCAATGTTAATCCATTGAGGACTAAAATCCAATTCTGCCTCATAATCATCTAATTGCTGAATTGTTTGATTTTCTGGCACTTCACAGAGATAATAATAAGAAATCATTTCAAATATTGAATCTTCTTCAAATTCATCTAAATTTCTTTCAGTAAAAATGCCCATTCTTTCTTTTACCTTGCTAATTAAATAACCTGTTTCTTCCTTTACCTCCCGCTGTAAGGTTTCCTCATGTTTTTCTTCATTTTTTATTCCACCACCGGGAAACTTATAATCTCCCTTATTGGTTTGTACCATGAGAAGATTATTATTTCGTAAAATAACCGCTCTTACAGCCTCTCTATAATTGATTTTTACTTCTTTTCCATTTATCTTTTTAATTCCTAATATATTATTAAAAAGCATTTCATTAACTCCCTTATTCTTTATAGATAAGATAATTCATAAAATTCAACCATTACCTTATTGATACCTTCATCCGTTTTAAACCAATTTTATTTATCCCTTGTGTTTCAGTAGGACAAATAATAAATTGAGTTTGTTGATAAAGTACTTGATAATACGTAAGACATCGCCGTGTATGAAAAGATTTACAACAAAGCATAGCTTTTTGAATATTTAAATTATACTTGTCGGTGATTTTTATGGAAAAATAGCATTCTCATATGTATTTGTGGCGCAAGGTGGCGCAAGGGACGTTTCTTGATAAATTCTCATCATCAACACCTGCAAAGGGTCACAACCTCCTGGAATAGCACCTTGTATTGCTGTTCCTCCATGTATAACCTGAATCCCTCACTGCACAGCCTTGAGATTCCTGCCATCGACATGTTGCCTATATTGCTGCAGATTTCTTTGTAGCTTAACCCACACAACGCCCTCTGTACAAATGCCAGGAATGCCCTCGCCTTTCCTGCTGCCCTCC
>CALMWN010000407.1 GCA_937873555.1 uncultured Clostridia bacterium | reverse complement strand
AAGTCAAAATCAATATCAGCATAACTGGATCCTCTTTTTCTCATGGTTCTACTTACGTTACCTCTGCTTGTCATTTTAGCATTTTTTATCTGAAACATACAGTCCCTCAAAACAAAATAAAAAATAGAGCGTAACATTTATCGGTCAGGCACGAACCCTATCCAAAAATTTATAAATTCATGGCTTATCTCCGCATTTTTGTTACGCTTTATTTTAATTTTCCGGCATCCGTGGATCCCTGTTTAAAAAATATCTATTTTTTATTGGCCTCATAAGCCTTGGTAATAATGTCAGGTGAGAAGTAGTTATCAACGTTTACAGCCTTATCCAAAGCACCACTATCAATAAACAGCTTCTGCTGATTTTCATACCATTTTTTTAGTGTACCATCCTTCGCCATCCCATAAATAAAATCATCGGTGAGCCAATCTCCTTCACCCGTAGACTTTGCCAAAGTTGCGGGATCCTGTCCGATCAATTTTGCCAGCCAGCCTGCAACCTCGCTAATATGCTCTTTTCTGTAATGCTGCGCTTTTAAAATAGCCTGGGTAAAGCGGACAAGCTTATCCTGATTATTTTTATAATAATCGTTTGTGCAAACCCAGCTTCCCGGGAAAACTGCCTGGTCTCTATAGTCATTGTTGCTTGCAAGTGATATGACTTTGTCACCCATTTTCTCTTTTACGACAATCGTTGATGGGGACCATATAGCAGCGGCATCAACATTACCTGTTACCATTGCAGTAACCGCTGCAGATGGATCCATCTGTACAACTTTTACATCTTTCTGGGTCATTCCTTTGGATTTAAGCGCAAGATTCAGAATGATTTCACTGGAGGTACCAAGCGAAGTAGCAATCGTCTTGCCTTTTAGATCTTCGACCGATTTGATGCCCTTGTCTTTGTTGGCCAAGAGCTCATCGCCATTGCTAGTTTGATCAATATTAAAAATTCTCGCCTGGCCTTTGGCTGCAAGTACATGCGCACCGTGCCCAATTTGTGCAATATCGATATTTCCGCTGCCCATTGCCGCAATTTCTTCAGGTCCCTTTTCAAATTTTACTGTCTCAACATCGATCCCCTCTTCGTTGCAATACCCCTTATTAATTGCAGTTACCAGTGAGCTGGCGCTGCCCAAATTAGGCATATATGCGACTCTTATTTTAATACGCGGAGCCGCCGTTGTCTTGGGAGAAGCTGTTGCAGATGATTCCGCGGTTTTGGTTTGCCCGGAAGACGCAGAATTTTTGGTTGAACCGGCACCGCAACCTGCAAGTGTTGAAAGTGTTAATACCGCTAATAACGCTGTGCTTAATAACTTTTTCTTCATTAAAAAATCCCTCCAATTTTTATTAAAATTCACATTTAATTTTAAATGCCAAAGCATATAAAATCCTTTTTATTTTCTGACTTCCAAATATTCCTGGTAAACTTGACTCCAGATATAATTTTTTAACTCAAGGAATTTTTTAGTCATCTTCGTCTCCTGCGTGCGTGGATACGGAATATCAATATCAACAATTTCCTTGACACGTCCCGGTCGTGCGCTCATAATTACAACTCTTTGTGCCAAAATGATTGCTTCGTCAACATCGTGTGTAATAAAGAAGCATGTTTTACGCTCTTTCTCCCAAGTATCCAGCAGTTCGGACTGAAGTTGGGTTCTTGTTTGAGCATCGAGTGCGCCAAAGGGTTCATCCATCAACAGCACTTCCGGATTTACCGCATAAGCTCTGGCAATAGCAACTCGCTGTTTCATACCGCCCGAGAGTTCCTTTGGATAGCTGTTCGCGAACTCCTCCAGATCTACCATTTTGATGTACTTGTCAGCGATTTTTCCCACTTCTTCTTGCTTTAAGCCCTTAAGCTTTAATCCGAATTCAACGTTTTTGCGAACTGTAAGCCACGGAAACAGCGCATACTGCTGAAATACCACGCCACGTTCCGTACCAGGTCCTTGAACCTCTTTGCCGTCAACGTACACTTTACCAGAGGTCAGTTCTTCCAATCCGGCAATAATGTTTAAAAGGGTAGACTTCCCACAGCCCGAAGGGCCGACAACGCAGACAAACTCATTTTCTTTGATATCCAGACTTACCCCATTAAGAGCAATCATTTCACCATTTCTGCCGTTAAAAACTTTTCTGACATTGTCAATTTTAACCTTTATATTACCTGTGTCTCCTGCCATCCCGTTAACTTCCTTTCAAGGAATTTTACAATCTTCTCAAGTGTGAGGCCGATGATACCAATAACGATGATACCCATCAGCACGGTTGCCATATCATAATACTGTCCTGCAGATGTAACCATCATGCCCAATCCCCTTGAAGCACCCGTCATTTCTGCCGCGACCAGGGTGGTCAAAGCAGCCGACAAGCCCAAACGGACGCCGACCAGAATAAATGGCGTTGAAGCAGGAATTACAATTTTCAGGAAGATATCATTGCTATTCGCACCCAGCACCTTTGCCGCTTTAATCAAAGTAACGTCCACGTTGCGAACACCTTGATAAATGGAAATAACCATAACAAGGAAAGTAGCGACAAAAATAACCACGATTTTTGCTTTCTCGCCAACGCCAACCCCTGCAATGACCAGCGGTATGTAAGCTATCGGCGGGATGTTTCTTACAAATTGAATCCATGGTTCGACAAGATTTCTAAAGATCTTATACCAACCCATCAGAAATGCAACCGGGATTGCAACAATAAACCCAATTACAAAGCCTCCAAATACCCTAAACAAGCTAATCCCGATATGGCCCCAGATTGTTCCGTCGTTAACCTTATTAATAAATGACTTGACCATTGCCTCCGGCGATGCAAATACAATTGAGGTACTTGGCATTACAGACAACAATTTCAATAGCCCCAATGCCAACAGGAAAGAAACGGTTACCCAAATCCAACCAGGTATGGTATATAACTTTTGGCTGGCATTCCCCTGCTTTTTCTCCATATTATCCCCCCTTTCATAAAGTTCTACAAATTTTCTGTTTCAAATATCTATTTTTCCTTATTCATATTGTAGATTTTAAACCTAAAATATCACAGTATGAAATTTAGTCATACCTTAATTAAAATACTTTTTAAATTACGGAATATTAAAAAAAGAGCAGATAAGCAGCTGCAGCCTATCTGTATCTGATGAATTGAAATTTATCAAAAGGTTTAATTGAATTTCCGATCCCGGTTGTAAAACATTCAAAGCCTTTTATCCTTTATAATTGACAAATCTTTTTTCAGAAGGACTTATGGTATCCAACGCATTTACCAATGCTCCATCCGGAGGAATTATCCGGCCTTTTAAAAGGGGATCGTTGGTATATGTCATCCATTTTTCCAATCTTTCGGATAAATCTTCCTTAATTTTGGAATATCTTTCATCCTTTGCACAGTTAATCCTTTCCTCTGGATCCAGGCAGAGGTCGAAAAGTATTTCCTTCTCTCTTGACACATCCATATATCCGCTTTTTATCATTAATTCCTTTCCGGGAGAATCATCAATATTTGAAAGTGCATACCGATCATGATCATCATAAAACTTTATGTACTTATAATGCTCACTACGTATACATCTTAACGGTTCATAAGCCACATGGAATGAAACTTCAGAATAAATATAATCTCTTGTTTTATCTTTTTCCCCCGTTATTATCTGGTAAAAAGACTCCCCTTCAAGCCAATCCGGTTTTTCCAATTCAAGAATATCACACAGGGTAGGAAATAAATCCAGATGTGAGATGAGCGAATCTACTGCTTTTGCTTTTTTTATAATTCCGGGGCAGCTCATTATAAAGGCTGTACCGATTCCGTCGTCATACAATGTACATTTCATTTTAGGGAAAGCAGGGCCATGGTCGGTAGTGTATATAATCACCGTATCATCCGCCAAACCCGACTCCTTCAGTCCCTGTAATACTATTCCGACACATTTGTCCATAACCTTTACTGATGTGAGAAAAGCAGCTGTGTCTTTTCTGTTTTGCGGTGTATTGGATATACCATAAGGCGGAAGTACATAATCAGGATCTATGTCTTCATCAATCTTTTGAAACACCCTGTGAGGATTGAATATTCCGTAGGAAATAAATACGGGTCTGTTCTTCGATACCGTTTTTAAATAGGATGCAACTCTCTCTGCATTTGCCATATCCCATTCAGCCCAGTCAGACTTTTGCGTCCCCATGTGATAATCCTGTTCATCAAGGATTTTACTGTATCCTATAATTTCTGTTTCCGGTGCTTCATGCTGTATTCCGCATAGTACAGTTTCATATCCGTTATTATTCAAAAAGTTTACAAGGTGCTTTTTATAGTTATCTATTTGGAAACCACGATGAGCAAGTCCAAGCATTCCGCAGGAATGAGGAGACATTCCTGTAAGCATGGCCGCCCTGCTGGGAGAACATGTCGGTCCTGCACAAAAAACATTTCTGAAAAGTATTCCTTCTTTCGCCAGTTTCATCAGATTGGGAGTTTCCACAGCATATCCATAGGGTTGTATGTATCTTCCCGTGTCATGGGAATGGATAAGAAGAATGTTCATCTTATTACCGCCTTAAAATTTAATATATTTCAGGAAGTCTTCTGGCTTCTTCCGATACCTTCCACCGTTCGGTTTCAGGCACGTCAACAACAGCTCCCCATTTTGCAAGGATTTTATGGTGTTCCATTCTTTCGGTATATTCTTCAATAATCTTTCCGTGGTCCCAACCTTCCAAAGTAAGCTGCTTAAACTCTTCTTCAGTGTCTTTAATGCATCCTGAAAGGTTCTTCGTTTCCCAGGGGTCACTATCCATATCATATAACTCGTCAGACCCTTCATTTACATCGTATGATATCAGCTTCCACTTTCCCTTACGGACCATTCTTCCCGGTATAAGGCCCTCATCATCCGAATTGTATACAAACTCGCTTATGCAATGTCTTTCCAGGCAATCATTTCCTGAAATCAATTGTCCCATCAGGCTTCTTCCATCCTGTCCGGGTGGAGGAACAGCGCCTGCCAGTTCACACAATGTCGGTCCGATATCCATAATACTTACTGCACCCTTCATTCTTGTTCCCTGCCTTATACCCTCACCTTCAAATATTAAAGGTATCCTGGAAGACCCATCAAAGAAGGTTTGCTTGCCGTAAAAATTCCGTTCTCCTATCTGGTCTCCGTGGTCGGAAAGATAGACAAAAACGCCCTTTCTTCCTGTTTTATGCAAAAATTCATCCCATGCTCGCTTAATTTTTCCAATCTGCACATCCATGTTTTCGATCATGCCGAAGTACGCAGCTCTTATTCTTTGTATATCTTCTTCCGGCAAACTTCTTTCATATTTTTTAAGAATAGAAGGATTAGTTATATCTTTTCCATATAGGACAGGCATTCCAACCCTCGCTTTGTAATATTGATATAAATCAGGAGGAGCAACATATGTAAAATGTGGTGCGTAAGTACCAACTACCATCAATTGCGGCTTTTCATGATCCTGCTTTAAATATTCCTCCGCCGCTTTAATAACAGCCCTGTCGTATTCCAGGACAGGCGAAGTACCGCCGCCGATGACCTTTGTACAATACTCCTCCGTGAGAGTTCCTTTAAAAGGCCCTAAATCGTGTCGTTTTTTGCCTCCCCGCCCCCATATCAGCGGAGTAATTTCTCCCATAATCCTTTTTGTAAAGCCATGCCTCTGGTCTTCACCCAAAAAATGCATTCTGCCGCAAAGCACAGTCTCGTAACCTTCTGCTGCAATAGAATGTATAAATGTAGCCTGGTCTTCCGCCATAGCATCATCGTTCGTGAAAATCCCAGTCTTAGAAGGCAACTGCCCCGTTAGCATAGACATCCTCGCCGGTACACAGAGGGGACAGGAGGTATATGCAGAATCAAAGGTCGTACCTCTTGAGGCCATACCGTCAAGATTAGGTGTTTTTACTATTTCATTTCCTGCAAATCCAGCACACATTGCATTATGCTGATCGCTCAAAAAAATTAGAATATCCGGTTTATTCATAATTCACCTCATATGAGTTTAGCCCATTCTCCGCTGATATAATCCGACCTTCCGTCTTCCAATAATTTGTTTCCGCTTTCGCAGATCCTGGCTTTTATAGGTTCCACGTTCAGGGCTCCCGTCTTTTCCCACCATTGATCCACTTTAAGCCGCAACTCCTGTTTGATGCCTTCAAGCTCTTTTTTATATGCAATGTTGATGCATTCATCAGGATCTGACTCCAGATCATACATTTCTTCAAAGTCATCCTGGAAATAGAAAACATATTTCCACTTCTTTGTCTTAACACCCCTTAGAGGATGTAAAGCCCAGTAAGCTCTCCAATGCTCAAAGAAAACCGCCTCATCGTCCGGTGCACACTCCTTTTGCACATGCGGCAATACAGAACCTCCTTCAAAGCAGGCCGGCACTGTTAGTCCTGCTGCTTCAAGCAGCGTTCCGGGAAGAGAAGTATTAACTACCAGATCATCTACAACTTTTCTTTTAGCGATTAGTCCCGGTACATAAAAGATGTAGGGAATGTCATATATCTCCCTGTAAGACACAACACCTTTAAACCTCAGTTTGTGAGCCCCCTGCATATCACCGTGGTCTGAAGTGAACGCAATCACGGTATCCTCCATAAGGTTCTTTTCTCTCAGTACTTTCAGTACATTTCCTACACACCAATCAACGAATGAAACCATCGACCTGTATTTGAGGTTGTCGTCCTTTATGATTTCCTCATTAATATTTGATTCACCTTTCTTAGCTCTTTCGCTCTGCCACACAGGTTTGGTAGACAAGTCATCAGCATAAAAACTTTCTGGAACTTTAGCATCACTTTCCTGATATAAATCATCAAAGGGTTTTACCTTTTCGAAAGGAGGGTGAGGGTTAATCAGTGATAGTGTCAGGAAAAAAGGCCTGTTTCCGTCACTATTTCTTATATAGTTAACAGCACGCGCTGTTCTTTTGACATCCTCCATTACATTACTGCTTTCCACACCCTTCAGCGATAATCCCCCGTCATCATAGTCAATCACATCATAACCTTGGTCTTCCAATTTCGAATACAGGTGCCATTTTCCGAAATGAGCAGTTTGATACCCGTGTCTCTTAAACTCCTTTGCAACCGTATGATATCTGTCCGAAAGACAGTGTCCTATCTGAAGCACACCTACCTGATGAGGATACAAACCCGTCACCATTGATGCCCTTGAGGGGGTACACTGTGCCGAAGCACATACCGCCTTTGTAAAACAAATACCATTGGAAACAAGCCAATTGATACTCGGAGTTTTATAAGAAGGGTCCATATAGCCATAAGCATCTGCCCTATGTTGGTCTGAAACAATCAATACTACATTTTTCACTGTTACCACTCCTTATATTAATTTTCCACTTTACTCAAATTTCATTTTGTTGTAGAAATATTCCATCGATGTTTTTCTATCGTGGCATAAAGCTGTGCATCTGCCATCAGATGAAATCACAGGTGCACTTTCGTCCAAATGAGGGTACGAAGTTGCTTCAAATAAAATCCATTGGTATAAAAGCCTTATATGTTCCTCTATTTCGTTTTTATAAAGTGAATCATTAAAAAGGTTATTATATTCTAACGGATCTTTCTCCAAATCAAAGAATTTGGATTTGTCATGCTGTTTACAAAGCAGCAGCTTTCTTGTTCTTGTCCTGACCATATATTCAATCGAATTAAGGCGCTCTGCATAAATAACTGTTTTTCCCATACAATCCTGTGACAGGTCTGTTCCCTGCATAAACCTGCCTGCTTCGCAGCCCGCCTGTTTTATTATGGTCGTAGTTACATCGAGGCTGTTAACTAATGCATCGGTAACTTCTCCCTCCCGTACTCCCTGAGGATATTTGATTATCAAAGGGACTTTAACTACCGGATCATACATGTAATTATTCTTTAGCAAGAGATGGTGAAATCCCATGTAGTCTCCATGATCACTTGTATAAATAATAAGTGTATCATTGTAAAGGCCTTTTTCTTTGAGCTTTTCAATCATTCTTCCTACATGGTAATCAATCTGGGAAATGGATGCATAATAACATGCCATAACTTTTTTTAACTTAGCCTCTGTAAGCTCGGAATGAGGAAAATAACCATTGTGTATTTCAATATCCTCGGCATTAGGTTTTTCAGTCCATCCCGGCAGTACACTCAGTTCCGCATCATTATACATACTCTTCCACGGCTCAGGTGCGTCAAAAGGGTGGTGAGGTTTTATAAATCCAACCATAAGCAAGTTTCCCTCTTCTCCCCACTTTTCAAGCGACTCTACAGCCCTATTGCCTATCCAGGTTGTCGAGTAGTCCTCCTCGTCAAGGTTTGATGCAACAGCTCCATAAGTATTCCAGTATTCCTGAGGAGCCGTTGCTCTATATTCCTTTACTTGATCCAACAGGTCTGTTCTATCTATCAGACCTTTGCTCTTCAAATATTCATGGTAATCATCATCATATCTTCCAATCCCATCCTGCTCAGCTAATTCCATTTCCTGAAATCCGACATCCAAATAGGTAGGAGTAAAATGCATTTTACCTACAGCCTTTGTATTATACCCGGCCTCTTTTAAAATTTTAGGGAATGTATCAATCCCTTGCGGAAGAGTACAGTGGTTATCCCAGCCGGTATGCTGATGGACATATAATCCGCTTAGAAACGAATATCTGGAAGGTGTACATATTGGAAACGGGCAGAAACAATTCCTGTAAGTTACTCCATCACTGGCAAGAGCATCGATGTTTGGGGTTCGGATGTCCTTGTTGCCGTATGCCCCCAGGCAATCGTATCTGTGCTGATCTACATAAACAATAAGGATGTTCGGATTATGTTTGTTGCTTTTTTCCATTCCAAGAGTACCTCCCAATGTCTGAATTCAATAACCTCCACAATTGATTTGCTCACGATTTCAGATCGAACAAGTCACAAAGCTTATTTCTGCAGCGCCTTATTCATATTTTTTTCAAGTGTAGCAAGGGATTCCTTTGCACTTGTGTTTCCTATAACTACAGATTCATAAGCAGCCTTCTCATAATTCATATACACTGCACCCCAGCTTGTTCTTGGCCGTGTTATACCATTTTTGACAGAATCAATCAAAACCTGGTTTACTTTTGGGTTCTCACTAATGAATTTATCCTGCAGCGACTTTTTAATTGGAATTACTCCCATTTTCTCGTACCTTTTCCAGGTTTCATTATCACTTGATACAAGACCAATAAAATTACTTGCTTCTTTTTTATTCTTGGATTCTTTTGTCATTGAGAGGCAAATCAGTCCGGACTGAACCGCTTTACTTTTTCTTTCAAGACCAACTGAAAATCCGATTTTATCCTTTAACGAAGGGTCATTCGTTGTCATTGTGACGTAAGTATTCAAGTTTGTAAATCTCATAGCACTTTTTCCTTTAACAAAAGGCAATTCATCCAATTTTTCTCCGTCATACACCAATGTAACTCCCTTTTTATAAAGATCTGCGACATATTGGAGTGCTTCTGCAGCTTCAGGGCTGTTGACGGTCAATTTATCATTGTCCTCATCTGCTATTTTTCCACCGTTCTGGAATATTAAAGGCGCAAGGAACAGTGATCCGTTGGTAGTAGGTATGTCAGCCCCCCCGCGTACTACTTGTCCATTCTCTTTCTTGGTAAGCTTAACAACATAGTCGGCAAATTCCTCCCATGTCTTCGGGGGTTTTTCCGGGTCAAGACCGGCTTCCTTGAAGAAATCTTTTCTATATAGGAGTATTCTCGGATCTGCTCTTACCCCCATAGCATACAGCTTACCTTTATAGGTACCCAATTGTAAGTTTCTTTCTAAGTATGCATCTTTTCCTCCCCACTGGGACATATAGCTATCTAAAGGCTCCAACTGGTTATTTGCTGCTCTGCTTATGGTAGAAGAAATGGAAGTATATATTATGTCGGGTGCAGAACCACTTGCAAATGCCACATTCATTTTCGTGTTAAGATCCGCGTCATTAGCATAGGTTTCTTCGAATTCGGCATTTGGATTTTGGGACTTAAATTGTTGTATAGCGCTTTTAAAATAATCCATCTCATTTTTGAGCTGTCCCAGACCATAAAATACCAGAGTAACTTTTTTATTCTGCTGTCCACCAGTTTGGGAACTGTTGTCTTTTTGGTCCGCAGCCTTACTGCATCCCGTCATTACAAGAGAAGCAAGCATAACCATAGCAACCAACATCGATAAAATTTTTTTCATTTTCAGACCTCCTGAATTTAAAATGGTTTACAGAATATTGGATTATATTATAAATATCAAGGATGTTTTTCATCCTTTAATCCCTGTGGTAACGATGCCTTCTATAAAATACCTTTGAGCAAATATAAATAGCAGTAATAAAGGAATACTCGTAATAATCGTAGCAGCCATAAGAAGGTTCCATATGGTGCCTGTTTCCTGCTTAAACGCAGGAAGGGCTATCTGAATGGTTTTCATAGAATCCTTATTGGTAATGATCAAAGGCCAGATATATTCACTCCATGAACCGGTCGCCTTTAAAACAGCCAATGTTGCCAACACCGGCGTGGAGAGTGGTATATAGATTTGGAAATAAGCTCTTAACCGTGAACAGCCATCAATTTTTGCTGCTTCATCGAGGGAATCCGGGAAATTCAGGTAAAACTGTCTGCACAGAAACACACCGAAGGAACCGGCTATATAGGGTATTATCAAGCCCAAATAAGAATTCATCAGTCCGTTACCCCCACTGCCAAATATATCATTTCCTCCCATCAGCGGCATTTTTTTCAACATAATAAATGTTGGAATCATTGTAATCTGAGGAGGAATCATCATTCCCAGAAGTGTGGTAAAGAAAAGAGTATTTCTACCTTTAAACGGTACTCTTGCAAGGGCATATCCTGCCATTGAATTGATAATAAGGCTTACCGTAACTGTCACAGCCGTTACAAAGAAAGTGTTATATATGTATCTGGCCCAATTTCCCTCTTTCATTGCATCAATGTAATTACTCCACACCCATTGATGCGGAAGTATGGTAACTACGGGCGCCTGTACCTCAGATAAAGGCTTTAGTGATGTAAAAAATGCCAGTATCAGAGGTGAAATCATAGCCAGAGATAATATAAACATGATTATTGTAAGGATATAGTAATTTGCATCTTTTTTAACAGTCTTCATCTTTACCCTCCTACCCAATATCCAGGTCATTTCCCTGGTTACCGTATTTCATATTTGCTAGAGTTATTAAAGCAATAATGATGAGCATGACAATTGACATTGAACTGGCATACCCCATTTTAAACTCTATGAAAGCCTTGTTATATATCTGATGGACTATTGTTGTAGTAGAATCCATCGGCCCCCCATTTGTCATTACATTTACCTGCTCAAACACTTTGAATGTATTGATACAGGCAGTAACAAACAGGAAGAATGTAGTTGGCGAAAGCATGGGAAATGTTATTTTAACAAACCTTTTCCAGGCGCCGGCCCCATCTACCAATGCCGCTTCATATAAGTAACCCGGTATGGACTGTAATCCTGCCAAATATACTACCATGTTATAGCCTATTACCTTCCACACACTCATTACAGTAATTGCATTCAAAGCATACCTTGCATCAAACAGCCACTGTTTAGGCGCCAACCCCAGCGAAACAAGCAACTTGTTTAAAAAACCATAGGAAGGGTCATAAATCCACATCCATATCATTGAAACCGCAACCATTGAAAAAATAAAAGGAATATAAAATGCACTTCTGCTGAATTTTTTAAAAGCGATATTCCCATTCAATGCAATAGCAACCGCAAGTCCAATCACCATCTGTGGAATAATCGTCAGTATTCCATACCTTAAGGTATTCCAGACAGATTTTACAAAAACATCATCTCCAAATATGTTGATATAGTTTTTAAGCCCAACCCAGTTCATCGTTTTGTAAAAATCATAATTTGTAAAACTGAGAAATAAGGCCGCTATAACAGGCACAAGAATAAAAAAGAAATAAAATACATAAAATGGAAGTAATAATAAATAGCCAACCTTTTCCGTCCTCTGAGCGACCCTTTTAATGTCCGTTTTCAGTCCAGGTTTTTCTGACTTCGTTAAACTAATTGCTCCTGACATAATTCATCACAACCTTCTGAGTATTTTTACTGTTATAATTATATAATGGTATTA
>CALMWN010000406.1 GCA_937873555.1 uncultured Clostridia bacterium | reverse complement strand
TAATCAAGTATTCCGTGCCAGTACATTTCTGTCCCGAAGGGACATGTTCTCCAACGGAAATAGTTGATGAAATCGGCTCCATGGGCTATTGACTGGAAAGTCCAAAGCCTCATCTGGCCTGGGCGGGGAGAGCGGGCAGGCATCCTGTTAAGCCAGCCATTAGCTCCTGACTGCTGTTCGAGAATGGCAAAGTTTGGTGAAGCTGCTCTTGCATTTGACAAAATCCAGCTCCATTTCCTGTCATTTAAATTTTCTGGTGATTCTGGAGGAGAATCATCATCAAACCCCCTCTTTGTCATAATCTTATTTGAGTTAGTTCCCTGATTGGGGTACAAGTTCACTCCAATAAAATCAATACTGGTCTCCACAAGCTCGTTATAGTCAAGATGTTGGAAGAGTCCATTTGTGGTAACAAACTGGCCTTTGGGTGTATATTCTCTCAAAATATCATACTGCATTTTTGCATAGGAAATGGCACTTTTAGAGAAGAATCGCTTTTCATCAAGGGCAAGGTGCGGGTTGGGACTTTGAACAGAGGTATACCTTGTTAGATATATCTGTTCCCAGTCGGTGTATATCTGGTCCCAGAATATTGTTCCCCATGCTTCATTAAGGTTGTCAAGCGTACCATACTTATCTTTTAAAAATATCCTGAAGGCCTTATGGTCGGACTCGGAGTAGAAGGTATCAGGACCTCCGCCTCCATTGAATTCATTGTCAATTTGCCAGCCGATGATGCTGGGATGGGGACAGTAGTGCTCCGCAAGCTTTCGGCAGATACGGGAGGACAGTTCACGATATTTTAAAGAATTATAATTATAATGCCTCCTCATGCCGTGATGAATCACCTGCCCATTGACAGTGACAGGAAGTATTTCAGGATATTTTTCCGTCATCCATGCGGGCGGAGTGGCTGTAGGTGTACAAAAGATAACCTTCATTTCCGGATATTTTTCTACAACACCCATAAACTCATCAAAAAAGTCAAAGGTGAAAACGCCTTCTTCATACTCAAACTTTATCCAGGCGAATTCTGCAATTCTTATTACCGTTATACCGTTTTCGAGCATTCTTTCCAGATCATTTTCCCACATGAATTTAGGCCAATGTTCAGGATAATAACATGCCCCTATTGTGAGCTTATCCATTTCTATCGATCCGTTCAAATTATCAACTCCCCTTAGTTTAAAATACATTTATATCTAATTATAAGCTAACAATAGTTATACTATATACCGGCAAACACAACCGAAATGTTTAAAAAATCAACTTCTCTTCCCGCAACCGGTAAACTCATTGCACAAACTTATATAGTTTGTTTTTTCGACATTTTGGTTTAATCTAATTGTATAATCCACTGCTTTACTTCAGTTACAATATGATTAATAGCACTTTTCAAAAACAAAAGGAGGTTGTATCAAACATGAAAAAGTATTTCAGTACCCTTATTGTTGCAGTTCTAACAACAAGCTTGTTGTTAAGCGGATGTGCCCAACAAGGCAAAAAGTCTGATTCCTCGACCCCGGCAGGTACTCCTGCAGCTCCCAAGGTAAAAATGATGCTGGCTTCTCTGTCAGGGGCATCAAATGATCCTGTTACAAATCTTGTTAATGAAAAATCAGATCAGTTCAATGCAAATAACAAGTTTAACGTTGAGCTCCAACTAGAAAAATATGAGGGCGAGCAATACAAGACTAAACTGACAACGCTTATGGCATCTAATGCTCAGCCTGATATCTTCTACACATATGAAGCCGGCTTTCTAAAGCCTTTTGTGGCTGGCGGCAAAGTGTATCCCATTGGTGATGCCCTAGACAAGGATTCTGAATGGAAGGGCAGATTTGTTGATGGTGTTTTTGGACCTCTCACCTTTAATAGTAAGATTTACGGTGTTCCACTGACAAAACAACTTTGTGTAATGTACTACAATACAAAGATGTTTAAGGATGCGGGAATAAATAGTACTCCAAAAACCTATGATGAGTTTCTTGCTGATGTCGAAGCTTTTAAGAAAATAAACGTCATTCCGGTAAGCCTTCCCGCACAGAAGGCATGGATTGCCGGACAGTTTGTACAGCAGCTTTCTAACGGTATTGGCGGCGATGATTTATATAATAAAATCTCCAACGGTACAACTAAATGGGACGACCCTAGATTTATTGAGGCAGGGACGCTTTTTACAAACCTTATAAAGAATAATACATTCCAAAAAGGATTCCTCGGAATGACCCAGGACGAAGGCCGTGACCTGTTTAAAAATGAAAAAGCTGCCATGTTATACGCTATTTCAACGGATATCGCTGCTTTGACAGCTGCAGATGCTCCAGTTTCCAAGAATGTCGACTTTTTCCTGCTTCCTTCGGTAAAGCCTGAGAACAGAGGCGTAAACGTTGGTTCCATAGGAAATACTTTTTCTATAAGCTCAAAGGCAAAGAACATAGATGCTGCAGTCGCTTTTGCCAAGACACTTTCAGACAAGGATATTCAAGAAAATCTTGCTTACAAAGCCAAGCAGGTAGTCGCCACAAAGCAAAAGCTGGCTCTGGGATGGACCATCTGGAATATGCGTGAGAACACAGAGCTCACGATTGAACTGGGTCAGCCGGAAGAACTTCAAGGAGCGATTGTCGATGAGGTAGGCCAGCCTATTGCCGGCGCGGGAGTTCGCGTCAATCTTCTGAGAACAAAGATGACAAGCGGGGGGCAAAAGCGGGAATGGCTTCAGGGGATAGCGCCCATAGAC
>CALMWN010000405.1 GCA_937873555.1 uncultured Clostridia bacterium | reverse complement strand
GAAGTTACCCTGAAGGATAATACAAAGACGGTGATAACCAGTACATGGGTTTCCATACCTGTTACTACGAAGATGACGGATCCGCCGATAAACCTTGAGCCGGTCAACGATTATCAGCTGGCTTTTTACTGGGATGACCAGCAGCCCTACAAATCGGCGGAGGAATTCCAGATCAAGCTGAAAGGGCCAAAGGACAGCGATTATAAAACCCTTGACAGGAACGGCTATACCATTGTAAAGCAAAACAATACTTTGTATGCAAGACTTATAAATCTTGATACGAATAGTGTATACAATGTAAAAGTCTTTAAGGGCGATACCGAGGTTACGAATATAAACTATGAAAATACCGGACATAATACCCGTGACGGCTATCATGAACTGGCAGTGAAATGGAGGGGACAGCCGGGGTACAGTTATGAAATTGCAATAAAATCCGATGATGACACGGATTATACCACTTTGGTGAGCAGCGGAACAAATGCAGACATTCAGCTGTACAGCGAGAAAATCCCGCTGCAGCTGAGGGGGGACAGCACGGCCTACGACACTTACTACTATGCAAGGATAAAGACAGCTGCAGTAACGCAGAGCAACGGCTCGGTTGTTCATAAGCCGCTGAAATCCAATACGAAATATTACATAAAGGTCAGAGCCATAAATTCCGACCCGTACGCGCCATCCTCAAAATATATAGGTCCGGTGGATACGAGGACTGAATTCAAGCAGGAAGATTACGACCAAACAGATCAGGACAACAAAAATAAAGCGACCTTCCTGGACAGACTCAGCAGAATTGAAAGGGGCCTTTTCTGGAGGGTGGACATGGGCAACAGCTCCAGAAGCAAGATACTGCTGAAGGGTGACAGAGTGATCAATGCAATTGAGAACAGCGGCCGGAACTCTCTGCAGATCGATGTGTCCGGATTGAAAGCCGATGCCGACACAGACGTTATATATATTCCGGTGAGCGTTATAAAAGTATTGAATTCCGAGAACAAAAACCTGGTTATAAAGACTTCCGGCGCTGAGTTTACTTTTGGACCAAGGACTGTTGATCTCGATAATATTGACGACATCAAGAACCTTAAGGATGAAAACGGTGTGAGCGACATGCTGTTGAAATTTGCAGTAACCCGGATTGATTTCACTGCAGGATTTCCCACTGAAGCCCTGGCTGTATCAAAAATAAACGGAGTCAGTATTCAGGCGCTGGGAAGCTCAAAAACGGAAGCAACGGTTAAGGGACTGATAAATGATAAAATTTACAACAGTGATACCGGATTGTCCAAACAAAAGCTTACTGTCCTTGCAACGGCGTATTTGGGTACAGGTACCGAACTGTCAAAAGAATCGCTCCAGTATATTGATTCTTTGATCGGTGAGGTGGAAAATGATCTTAGCACCTATATAGATAGCCTGATTGAAGGCGGAAACGGGATAACAACCATGGTTGTTGATACAAAGGATATAAAGGCATTCAGCAATCCGATGCCTGTGAAGCTGACGTATAGTGAAGGCCAGGGAATGAAAATTCCGTATGCATATTATGATGGTGCGGGTGCTTGGCGGAAATTGTCTGCAAATGCTGCCGATACCGGAGTGTCTATGGCATTTCCGGTACTGAAAACCGGTAAATATGCAGTCGGAGCCATACAAACCGTGGTAAATGATTTGCCGGACGGACTTGAAGGCAAGGATGATATAGGAAGATTCATGTCGAAATATGATGTTACCGATATATTCGGAAAGAACAAGTCATTTTATCCAGACAGCAGCATTACGGTAAAGGAGATTGTATTGCTGTACGAAAAGGTGGCAGGCAAAGCATTTGAAAACACAGGACTGGACATAAGACAAAAGGCCAGAAAGATGGGCATTGACGATATCATAAACACAGGGAACACTTACCGGGAAGTTGAGAAACAGCAGGCAGCGGCAGTAATTGTCAGGATTTATGCCGTAAAAATGGGAACCGATGTAGATAATCTCAAGCCCACCAGGAGCATATCGGTAAGTGATGACAATCAGATAGCAGCCAGGTATTATAAGCCTGTTGTAATAGCTATAGATATGGGTATGATGCAATTGAACGATAACGGGGAATTCGCACCTGCAAGTCCGATTACCAGAGGTGAGCTGATTTCCGCTTTTGCAAAACTTCTCAGACTCACGGGTGATATCAGTTAGTGCTGAAAAAGATATTATAGAGGTGTAGCTTAATGAAATTGTTCAGAAGAATAGCAAGTATAATTTTAATATTGCTGATTGCCCTTCAGGCGTTTCCTTTTACTGTGGTGTATGCAGTGGACACCACACCTCAAGCGCCTCCGCAGAAGCTCCAGCTGGATCAGAACAGCCAGAAGCCGATAGGATATGACCAGTTTGACGGTAATTACGTGGATATGCAGTGGGATAACGTATATGCGAGCGATGCAGTAAACACTTATGCCGGTGTAAATTCACAGGAGGTGCTGAAATACAAGACTCCGGCAACTGCGCTGACAGCACGTATCCAGGTGACAACCATGTCCGTGACTGCTCCTTCTTCAACATACAGGATGAAGAACCTTAAATCAGGAACGGTTTATTTTATAGATGCAACGGCCTACCATACACACATAGATGCCCAGAGCAATACGGAATACAGCAGTGCAACCTCCCTTCCCTCTAACAGGCTGAAGGTGCTGACGGATATTGCCATTGATGCATATACCTATGATGACAACCAGATTAAGATAACATGGGATGATGTGTGGGATGTAAACGGCAGAATCAACTATAAGCTTTACATTTCACAAAGCAGCAGCTTTACAGACACTCCGCCCATTTACATAACACCGGAACAGATTGAGCCCAACGGTCCTGTAAAGATAAATACGGCAGAAGGGAAACTGGAATATATACATACTGTCAGAGATGCTGCGAGTGTCTATTATGTCAAGATTGCACCCGATATAAATGACAGCAGTTTCCTAAGGTCTGCTGAAAGTCAAATCAAGGCTGTAGGCAGTACCATACTGGTCAGCACCGCAAAAATGTCTGCTGTGGAAAATGGAACGATCTGGAGGCTGGATTGGACTCCGGTAATTACAAACATGGGCAGCAGCGGATTGAAGATTTCATATCAGATTTACAAGGGAGTTACAGGTTCTTCAGAGCTTCCCCTATTCCTTGGTTCTGTTGAGGATACCAGCTTTTTTATAACGCTTCCCAGCAATGAGCCGAGCAATTATTATTTTATTGTGGCCGACGTTAAGAAAAGTAATGGGGATGACTTCTTTGTTTTCAACGGAAAAAAAATCGATATAAAATCCAAAAATATCACTGTCAGGGAACAGGGGCTTCCAACGAATCCTCCGGCCCCCGAACTGGTGGACCGTTTTGACAGGGCACCCGGAGATCCGATCATCAGCTACGATGACAGGCTGACCTCAACAGGAGCTACCATACTGTGGCGTATGCCATTAAAAGGTAACGGATCCGAAGATCTGGATACAATGTATGATATCTGGCTTTTTACTGATCCGAATCTCATGACGGATACGCCGGATAACTCCAAAATAGCCTCAAATTTCAAGGTGTCGGACAGCAATTATGTGCAGGGTAAAGCCGGTTACCAATATGTGTTGAACAATTTGTCCCCAAACTCAACCTATTATTTTAAAATTATGGCGAAAAAGAGTTTCGTTACTTATGTTAACAACACTCTTTCAAATGTCACATACACTTCAGAAGCATCGATAAGGGTAGTTATCACAAAGCCTTCAGGCTCTGTAGAACAGCCTGTGATACCATCCAGGCCTCCGTTGAAACTGAAGAAGACTCCCCCTCCCGACAACAAATATGTTGTGACAGCTACAAGCGCTGTCATACAGATAAAAGACAAATGGTACGAGAAATTTAATTCCAGTACGGGGAAATGGGAATATGTGAGAACGGAGAAGGACCCTTCAATTCAGGGGGATATCCCGCCATACAATCCAAATACTGCTCCGCCGGACAACATAAATTACAGAATGGTCCAATATGATGACGGAGTCACATTGAACGTGGGAGTGACCGAATACGTTTATGGAATGAGCTACAATACCCTGCTGTCGATGCCTGCCAACAAAGTTTCTGGTGTGCCTGCGGTTGTGGCCGACAAATATGTGGATAACCGTATATATAATCCGGATCAGACAGAGGATCCTGCGCTGAATGTTGATAATAAACCACACAATATCGATATCACGCTTAACGACCTTACGGCCAACAAGACGCATGTGGTCTGGATTCAGGCTGTGAGAGGAAACAGACTGGTATCGGGACCTTCGGATCCCATCATCATAACAACAAACCCTGACACGGGATCACAGGTTGAGAAACCTACTGTCCCCATACTCAGCAACGGACTGAGAGGAGATACGTATGTTGACCTGATGTGGAACATGATATCCGGGTATAACTATTATTTGAAGTACGGCACCGTTGAAGACATCGCTTCTGCTACAGGGAGTCTGGCTATCCTGCCACAGGATTTGCTTTACAAAAGCTATTACAGGGTAACAGGACTACAGCCCGGTACCGTGTATTACTTCTGGATACAGGCAGAAGCCGTGAACTCGGAGGGTGATAAGAGCCAGTCTGACTGGAGTGATTCATATTCTGTCGTGACCTCCGCATTAAAACCTCCGGCAACACCAAGAGGGTTTGGTGTAAAAAGTGTCACCGGAGCAGTCACGAAAAACAGCATTACGCTTGAGTGGCTGAAAGAGACCGGAATTGAATATAAGCTGGAAGTCGACGGGGACATAAATTACAAGAATAAAAAGGAATACAATACCGGAGCGGTATCTGAATATACGGTCGACGGGCTTAAGTCCAACTACCGTTATTACATAAGACTTTACGCATATGATCCGACGAAAAAGCTGTATTCAGAGGCCACACAGAGTATAACCGTGAGGACTGAGCGGAGCAGAGATGACTATGATGCAGACCAGGATATTGAGAATGTAATTACCGGAGATATAGTAGTTAAGGATACCAGCGTGCTGAACGGTTCATGGACTGTAAGTATAACAGGGACTAATGCTGACAGGTTCGTACAGATGATTCAGACCGACGGTGTGCTGGATTACAGGCTGGATATGAGCAATCCTCCGTCAAATGCAAGTAAATTCATAGTCAATATATCCGGCAAGATTTTCAGAGCTTTGAACAGTATGAAGGAAAACTTTATAGTGGTCACAGCAAATGATCAGCTTATAATAAGGCCAAGCATGTTTTCAGAAAAGCAGGATGCAGATATCACCAGAAAAGTAGGTAGTGATTACAACTTTGTACTGAGCGTTGCATACCCTGAAAACTCCACTGCTTCAAATACAAAAAACCTGACCTTCAAAACGGGAGTATCGGAAATCAGGGTGACAGCAAGTGATGGAACGGTTGATCTCCCTGTAAACAGGTTTAACAGGCCTTTAAAGGTCCTCCATACGTACAGTGGAGAAAAGTGGTACAGGGATGGTGTTACATCAGCGTACATATATGATAATACTGCTTCGGCATGGAACAAAATCGACACTTCATCAAGATATGATGTGGACAACAACAAGGGCTACCTGACATATGAAACTACGAAAGCCGGCATTATTGTCATTGCCGATACCGGTAAGAATTATTTTGACGATATCCCGGGTCACTGGGCCGCAAGTTCAATAAACAATGTGGCATCGGTCCACAGGCTTAAAAGCATTGCCGGAAGGACCTTCAACCCTGACAGGAATATTTCTACCATGGATGCGGTCAAGTTCATGCTGGACTGTATGGACTACAATTATGGAGACGATTATATGACGGTTGCCCTGAAGGCGGGTATCATAAGATCTGACGACATAAGGTCAAAGGATACCAACTGTTCAAGGGAAAATGCCATTTCCATGGCAGTGAGGCTCTATGAGCTGAAAAGCGGAAAACGTGCAAGTCCGTCATTAAATAATCCGGATTTGTTTTACGATATGTCTGATGTAAATCCGGTTCTGCAGCCGAAAGTCAGATTTGCAGTTGAAAATGGGCTGGCTATGGGCAAGGATCAGGGC
>CALMWN010000404.1 GCA_937873555.1 uncultured Clostridia bacterium | reverse complement strand
CCATTAAAAATATACCTCCCGATAATCTATGCTTTCTGCTGCATTAATTTGCCCGTATCTACCGCCATTTCTTAAAAAAGCTCAGCATAACCGGTACATTTGCTCTTATTTCCCTGTACTTCATTACCTGTATGTCCCAGGTGGCAAAACCTTGTCCAGAAGATTTTTAATATAATCCTTGTCGTCAGATAATCTTTTTCCAATATAATACCCTATTCCGACGCATATTGCAATAAACACCGCTCTGAAAAAACCTATTATCAGTATGGTACAAGCTGTTATGAATCCTATCATGGCTCCATTCAACCCACCGCGGTGAGAATTATAAAATCTGAGGATCTTCTCAATATCCATTATAAATTCCCTCCGCTGGTTACTCTACTCTTGATTTGTACCCGGAATACACATTATCTACTACAACCTTTACTTCATCCACTTTTATTCCCGAACTTTCCTCAACCGAGCTCTTGACTCTTACCTGAATGTCCTCGGATAATGCCGGTATGTTTATATCAGGCATGACAACAAGCTTTATTGATATCACTACGCTATCCAGCTTTTTCATTACACTGGCCTTCGATTCCCTTACACCGTTCAGCTTGCGCGATGCTGCAAGAGCGATATTTTCAATGGTATTTAAAGATATTTTTATTTCCCCGATATTAGTATGTTTATTAACTGCCTTTTTATCCTTATCACTTTTAAATCCCGACATCAGAAAGGCTATGCTCAAAACAACGAAAACAAAGGAAATCAAAAGCATGCCGTACTGTCCGCTGCTGCTTCTTAACACAACTTCCGACAAAAACGTGTAGATGGAATCCAATAACGAGCTTTTTAACGGTATCAGCAGTGCAATGAAAGAAATAATAGTGAGAAAAAATGCATATATGGCAAGCAATACCCTGAAAAATAAATTCATCAAAACTCACCTCTTTCGTTTATATATTCCTGTCTTCAGTATCTTGTGCGGATTAGCCTGCAGTATAGAAAATACAACCATATACGATAATTATAGTTGATATTTCTAAAAAAATAAACCCTTATGAAGAAAAACCAAATCCATAATGGAAACCTTCCTGCCAAATTTGATTTTTCCGGGTTATCTCAGAATTATAGTCATATAAATATTTTATTATACATAATTTCGCCTATTTGACTCTCATTACTTCATCGGTATTTTCCTTCTTGTGTTCCTTGTCAATATTAACACCCTGTACATGAATATTGACCTCAATCACATTCAATCCCGTCATTGTCTCAACGGCCTTTTTTACCTTTTCCTGTATCTCCCATGCAACATCCGGTATCCGTGCTCCGTATTCCACAATCAAATAGAGGTCAATTGCTGCTTCCTTTTCTCCGACTTCCACCTTGACTCCTTTTGATAAATTCTTTCTTCCCAGCATTTCAGCTATCCCTCCGGCTATTCCGCCGCTCATACCTGCAACGCCGGGCACTTCAACAGCTGCAATACCCGCGATGATAGCAACAACCTCATCCGATATCTTTACAGTTCCTATATCATCTATCGAATTCTGAATAATTTCTTCCACTGATTTCCCTCCCTGCACGAAAACCTTGCTCTAAGACGGAATTTGTCCGGTATGCATATTATTTCTGGCTGTAGAAAAAATTATATCATTATAGCGGGGTAATATCAATATCCCCGTTTATAAGGTATTTCCGTCAGGTTAAAGCATAAAGTGCCAGGCTTATTGAAAAACCTCCATTCAATTATTCCTAAAACAGACTCTTTATATGTATTTTGCTCATCGGAACATTTGCCTGTCTCATCACTATATCCGCTATTTGTGCAGTCTGGGCGGAAGTCAGTGACGGTGACTTCACAACTATATCAATGCTGCCGTCATCTCCGAATAAAACCACAACATCATTGAAACCCTTTTCCTTCACAAGGTTTTCTATCCTCATTTCCTTTTGTGAATTTTCCGAAATCCTTATTGCCTTGTCATATGCTTTTGTCTTTGCCTCCTTTGGAGCATTCGGATCGTTGGAGATACTCTTTAATGCATCGGTGTCCTTGCCTCTCGTGACCTCTCTGTCAAGCCTTGCCTGCGCAAAGAAATCATTTGCCTGTTTTGAAGCACTTACAGTCTTTGCAGCCTTATCACTGCCTTGAGT
>CALMWN010000403.1 GCA_937873555.1 uncultured Clostridia bacterium | reverse complement strand
CTGTATGCGTCGAGTACAAATGCATCAACCGCGAGGTCAGCCATCACAGAAAAGCTGTCACTGTTATTAACCCTAACTGCTTTCCATATTTCAGCAGTTCCCGGTTTAATCTGTCTTTTTAGTTCATCAAAATAGCCCCGCGGCTCATCACCGTGGATCTGCACCACATCCAGACCGCAGCAGGCCATTGTTTCAATCACCTTTCCAACCTCTTCATTTACAAATATGCCGACTTTTTTGATCCTTGTATCCAAGTCTCCCGAGAGCTCTTTTGCCAACTGCGGTTCAACCTGTCTTGAGCTTTCTGCAAATACAAAGCCCGCATATTCCGGGAGGTATTTGTTCAAAAAACCTATATCGGCTTTTCTTTTTATCCCGCAAATCTTTATCTTTGCCATATGTCAACCCACTCGCAATTCATTTATTTTATCCCGTATTGACGCTGTTCTCATAAGGGTTTCTCCTATAAGTACCGCATTGGCCCCTATGCTTTTAAGGTATCTCATGTCCTCAGCGGTTCTTATTCCGCTTTCACTTACCACTACCCTGTCATTTGGTATATGGTTCATAAGTTTTTCCGTCGTATGAAGGTCAACTTCAAAGGTTTTTAAATCCCTGTTGTTTATCCCGATTATTCTTGCCCCAGACTGCAACGCCCTTTCAACTTCCTCCCTGTTATGAACCTCTACAAGGCACTGCATTCCAAGTATTCCAGCAACAACCTGGAATTTGTTCAAATCCTCATCATTAAGGATTGAAACTATCAGAAGTATTGCATCTGCTCCCAGGCAGCGCGACTGATAAACCTGCCGCAAATCTATTATAAAATCCTTTCTCAATACCGGCAATGGTATAGACTGCCTGATTTTAACAAGGTAATCATCGTTTCCCATGAAGAAATTTTTCTCCGTAAGGACTGATATTGCCTGAACCCTGGCCGCGCTGTATTCCATAGCAATTTCAAGCGGATCGAAATCCGCCTTTATTATTCCCTTTGAAGGTGATGCCTTTTTCACCTCGGCAATTATCGATAAGTCACCGCTGTCCTTCAAGGCCTTGTAAAAATCCAGGGGACTCTGCAGTCCCGGTCTTTTAATGCGTTCCTTCCAGCCTTCTATCGAAATGTGTTTCATTTCCTGAGCCAGCTGAATTCTTTTTTGCTCGACAATTTTGTCCAGTATCATTATTACCTCCAAATATAAAGAAATATCACCCGTGACTGGCAGCCCTTCAAGCAGCCACTCTGTTTGTAAATTCCTTCAGCTGTTCAAGTTTTTTTATTGCCTTACCCGAATCAATTATTCCAGCAGCTGTCACAATACCTTCATCAATGCTGTCGGCAGCCTTCCCGACATATAAAGCCGCTGCCGCATTCAATAACACTATGTCTCTTCTTGCACCCTTTTCCCCGTTTAAAACGGAACGGATTATTTCAGCATTTTCTGCCGCATCTCCGCCGGCAAGCTCTTCTTTTCCGGCTTTTCTCAGTCCATACATTTCCGGGTATATTTCATAGCTTGAGACCTACCCGTCCCTTACTTCGGATACAATTGTGGCACAGGTTGTGGATATTTCGTCCAAGCCATCCATCCCATGCACCACAAGCGCTCTTTCAGTCCCAAGGTTTAAAAGTACATTTGCCATAGGTTCTACAAGTTTTCTGTCGAAGACTCCCAGAACCTGGCCTTTTGCGTTTGCCGGGTTGGTCAGAGGCCCGAGTATGTTGAAAACCGTCTTGACACCAAGTTCTTTTCTTGGTCCGGCTGCATATTTCATGGATTTGTGGAATACTTGCGCAAACATGAAGCCTATATTCACAGTTTCGATGCATTTTCCCACCTGCTCGGGGCTTAAATGGATATTTATCCCCAGCGCCTCCAGAACATCCGCACTGCCGCTTCTACTGGACATTGCCCTGTTTCCGTGCTTGGCCACCTTTACACCTCCTGCGGCGGCTATGATTGCTGCTGCAGTGGAAATATTAAAGGTATTGGCTCCATCTCCTCCCGTACCGCAGGTATCGATGTAATAGTCCCCTTGAGGTACTATTCTTTCGGCCTTCTCCCTCATGACTCTTGCACAGCCTGTAATTTCATCTATGGTTTCACCCTTCATTCTCAAAGCAGTAATAAAACTCCCTATCTGTGCCTGTGTTGCATTACCTTCCATTATACAGTTCATTGCCTGCATAATTTCCTGCTCTGTCAGGTTCCTACCCTCAACAAGCTTTCTGATTGCCTCTCTCATCATAGATATCTTCTCCTCTCCTCTTCGCTCATCTCGACTATTATATATAAAGTTGCAAACCCGTTTAAGTGTCCTACTCCCGCAAAAGGGGGAGAAACAGCCGGTAAACCGGCTGTTTCAAATGCGGGGGTAAAGCGGAGGGTCTTCAACTTTCCCACATGTTTTGATAAACAATACCGTACCTTAATCCTTTTCAGCTGATTCTATGCACTTTTCAAGCGCAGGAAATTCCTCAGAATATCCTTGCCCATTGGTGTCATTATGGATTCCGGGTGGAATTGAATTCCGTATACAGGGTATTCCCTGTGCTGCAGTCCCATTATTTCACCATCTGCTGTTTTTGCAGTAATTTTCAGTTCATCCGGAAGTTTTTCCTTGCGGACTATCAGCGAGTGGTATCTTCCAACTCTGATTTTTGAAGGCAGGCCTGTAAACAACTCACAGTCATTTTCCACAAATACTTCGGAGGCTTTACCGTGCATCAGTTCCCTTGCATGAACAACCTCACCTCCATACACCTCTCCGATAGCCTGATGGCCAAGGCAGACTCCAAGCACCGGGACAGACTTGCCTATTCTGGCAACAAGCTCCTTTGAAACCCCTGCATCCTTTGGAAATCCCGGGCCGGGTGAAATAATTACATGTGACGGGTTCTTCCTCATAATCTCATCTACAGTCAGCCTGTCGTTACGGTATACTTCAATGTCCGGATTCATTTCTCCTACATACTGATAAAGGTTATATGTGAAGGAGTCGTAATTATCAATTATAATAATCATCTTATTTTCCCCTCCTCTTCCAATGCTTTTAAAAGAGCTCTCGCCTTGTTGAGCGATTCTTCATACTCCAGTTCCGGTATGGAGTCGGCAACAACTCCTCCTCCTGCCTGCACATAGGCCGTTCCGTTTTTGAAAACAATGGTCCTTATGGTTATGCAGCTGTCCAGATTGCCATTGAAGCTTAAGTACCCTATTGCTCCTCCGTAGCTTCCCCTTTTGGTGCTTTCAAGTTCATCGATTATCTCCATGGCCCTTACCTTTGGGGCACCCGAAAGTGTTCCTGCCGGAAGTACCGACATCAAAGCGTCAAAAGCATTTTTCCCTTCCTTAAGCTTTCCCTGAACATTCGTAACCAGGTGCATGACGTGGGAATACTTTTCTATATGCATTAAATCCCTGACCTTTACCGTGCCGTATTCCGATACCCTGCCGATATCATTCCTTCCAAGGTCAACCAGCATTGTATGTTCCGCCAGTTCCTTCCCGTCTGCCAGAAGCTCCCTTTCCAGTGTATCATCTTCTTCCTTGTTCCTGCCCCTTCTTCTGGTTCCGGCAATAGGGCAGGTCTCAACGATACCGTCTTCAACCCTCACAAGCATTTCCGGCGAAGAACCGACTATCATGTAATCGTCGAATTTCAGATAATACATGTATGGTGACGGGTTTATGACCCTTAGCGCCCTGTATACGTTCAGAGGATCCTGGTCCGTCTCTATGCACAACCGCTGTGACAGCACCACCTGGAATATGTCCCCGTTTCTTATATATTCCTTTGCCTTAAGGACATTTTCACAGAACCTCTCTTTTGTGATATTGCTGCTTATGCCGAATTCCTTTTTTCCATGTGTAAAATCATGCTTTGTGCCGCCTGTCAGCTTCCATCTTGTAGAGATTATCTCCCTGTAGATTTCCTTTATTCTTTCAACCACACTGTTATAAGCCCTTTCAATATTCCCACCGGTGTGCAGGTTGACGATAATGTGAATTTTCTGCTTCAGGTGATCAAAGACAATCACCTCGTCAGTAAACATAAAATGGCTTTCAGGCAGTTCCAGGTCATCCTCCGGAACATTCGGCAGATTTTCATAATATCTTATCAGGTCATATCCGAAAAAACCTACGGCACCCCCGTTGAATCTTGGGAGCCCGGGCAGGTCAACTCCTTTATAGCCTTCCATAAGCTTTTTCAATACCTCTACAGGGTTTCCCGCCTCTTCTTTCTCCTGACCGTTTCTGTCCTGTATTATCGTCCTGTTGGAAATACTTTTGGCTATCATGAAAGGATTCCTGCCGATAAACGAAAATCTCGCCCATTTCTCACCGCCTTCAACACTTTCCAGCAGAAAACAGTACCGGCTGTCCTCAAACCTCTTGAAAAGGCTTATGGGAGTTTCCATATCGGCATAGACCTCCATTGTTACGGGGATCAGATTGTGTTTTTGTGATAAATTCCTGACCGTCTCAAGATCCGGATAAAACATGTTGACGCCTCCCTCTTGGGGAAGACATGAGAGTGGAACGAGAAAAATATGGCTCTGCTGCTTGAATTGCACATTTGTATTTTCAAAGCATCATACTTTTATATACAAAAAGCCGGGTGGAAGAAACCCGGCATCACAGATTCACAGCAAATTGTCGCGGCTCGTCTCTTCTCATCTCTTCTAAACTAAACTCTTCTAAAAATAAACTCTTCTTAATCAATTACTGAGATTATAGCATGGCATCATTTTAAATGCAACAAAAAAATCTTCACTTTACAGTCAATACTCCATAATATATAATTTATTGATATCCAAGGACAATATTTATAAGCTTGGAAAAGCTTCCTTTATATAAAATCTTGAAAGGATACGAAAGCAATGAAACTTGGAATAGTCGGACTGCCGAATGTCGGCAAGAGTACACTTTTTAATGCAATAACCAAAGCGGGTGCAGAGTGTGCAAATTACCCGTTTTGTACAATAGAGCCGAATGTGGGGATAGTTGCCGTGCCTGATGAAAGGCTTGCAAGACTGGCAGAAATGTACAAACCGGAAAAGGTCACTCCTACCACTGTTGAATTCGTCGACATCGCAGGGCTGGTAAAGGGTGCAAGCAAAGGAGAAGGTTTGGGCAATAAATTCCTGTCCCACATCAGGGAAGTTGATGCCATAGTACATGTCGTACGATGCTTCGAGGATGGAAACGTTGTACATGTTGACGGCTCCATCGGCCCGGTCCGTGACATTGAAACCATCAACCTGGAGTTGATATTTGCCGACCTTGAGGTCATGGAAAGAAGGATAGACAGAACCCGCAAAATGCTTAAATCCGGTGATAAGAAATTCCAGCTTGAGGTGGAACTCTATGAAAGCATCAGGGAAAACCTTGAAAAAGGTGTGCCGGCAAGAATGATGACGTTTGAAAATGAGCAGAAGGAAATGGTGGAACAGTTATTCCTCCTTACTTCGAAACCGGTGCTTTATGCTGCGAATATTTCGGAAAACGACCTGCAGTCCCTGTCAGACAATCCTTTTGTGGCAGAACTGAAGAGCCATGCAGAAAAGGAGTCTTCTGAAGTAATGGTGATTTGTGCAAAAATCGAAGAAGAAATTGCCCAGCTTGAAGAGGATGAAAAGAAGGAATTCCTTGGTGAGCTCGGTCTCACGGAGTCAGGCCTGGACAGACTGATTAAGGCAAGCTACAAGCTGCTTGGCCTGATAAGCTTTTTAACAGCAGGACCTCAGGAAGTAAGGGCATGGACTATCACAAACGGTACAAAGGCTCCCCAGGCAGCCGGCAAGATACACAGTGATTTCGAAAGGGGTTTTATACGGGCTGAGATAGTTGCATACAAAGACCTTATGGAGTGTGGCTCATACAACACGGCCCGTGAAAA
>CALMWN010000402.1 GCA_937873555.1 uncultured Clostridia bacterium | reverse complement strand
TAAACATCGTGAATGTATATTCAAATAGCCTCGGAACAGGTTTCCGAGAGAACTTATTACGTTAGCAGGGGATAAACATGGCTAAAAAAAATAATGTACAGGGTTTACAGAGCCCCAAACCGCAGGGAAGCGATGGAGGACAAAGTAAAACAAACGGATTTGTATTTGGATTACTTGCGATTCTTACAGCAGTTTTTATAATGGTTGCGGTTGTCGGAGGGGCTTTTTATATTGTTATCCATAATAATGTCAACGGGCTGGCTGACAAACACAGGGCAGAACTGCAGAAAATACCCGTTCTGAACCTTGCGCTTCCCAAACCGCCTGATCCGGAAGATCCGAAGTATCTGACAAACGATCAGGTCTTGAGCAAATACCAGGAGCTCAGGAAAAAGAGGGATGAGCTCACAAAGCAGCTGGAGGACGCAAACAAGCAGATTGATGAATTGAAAAAATTTAAGGATGATCAGGATAAGATAACCGCAGGAGCAGATGGTCTGAAAAAGGCTGCGGAAGCCCAGACTGCGCAAGCTGAAGCACAAAAAAAACAGAATGAGGATGACAGGAAGAAATTTAACGAAATGATAGCCAGCGGCGATAAAGCAGGATTCAAAGCATATTTCGAAAAGGTTGACAAGGACACCGCAAAGAAGATTTATTCTGATATAATGCAGGAACAAAAGGCAAGTGATGAATTGAAAAAGACTGCACAGGTTTATGAAAGCATGGAAAGTGCTGCAGCGGCAAAAATTCTCGGGCAGATGGGCAGTGGAAAAATAGATATGGTGGTTGACATTCTGAAGAATATTAAAAAAGAAAAAGCAGCCGAGATAATGGCTGCAATGGATCCTGCACTGTCGGCAAAGGTTACCGAACGCATTTCGAAGCCTGCAGACGGCAAAGCGCAGTAATCGGTCCCAAACCCTCTTCCGTCCTGTAATGTTAAATAATACGGTTAAGAGGTTAAGGAATAGAATTCGCATTGTGAAAGGAGGTGAGAAAATGATTGCACAGAATAATATATTGGACTTTCTTATAAAAAATACTTCCGAGCCAGTAAACAGGCAAAGGGCAGAAAAACCTGACAGTAAGAGCTTTCTGGGATTTAAGGACATAATGGAAAGCACCCTTGGAAGAAGTGACCCGAAGGCAGACTTCAAACCCTTTAAAACAAATGTAGATTTGAGTGGTAACAGCCAGGCAAAAAGCATAGACAATCAAAAATTTGCATACAAGCCTTCCAAAGATGTGGGAAAAATAGATAATCAGCAGTCAAAAACCGATATTGCGGATGCTATGGAGAAGGCAGCAGGAAATGGAAACGCTGGGGAAACCGGGGATGATAAAAAGGGCATAAAGGAAAACAAAAAAATCAAGGCTTTTATTGAAAGCTTTGCAAGTGTCATGGGCATCAAGCCTGAAGAACTTATAAAGCTGATATCCATGATGGGCGTGAAGCCGGAAGAGCTTATGGACGCATCAAGGCAGCAAACCATAGTCGACAAACTGTCAGGGCTTCTAAATCTTAACGCTGACCTGAAGAAGAGCCTCGAGGATGTTTTCAAAATGATTTCAGGGCAGTTTGAAGACGCCGCCGGCATTAAGGATTTGCAGCAGAAAAAATCGGGCACAGGCCAGGATAGTTCCGGTATAACAAAGCCCGACAACGGCTGGATGAAACTCCGGAATGAAAACATCACAGTACATTCGGTAAAACAGCCGGAAATTGCTATTGATGCAGTTGCAGCGCAATTGAAGGCAAAGCTTGAAGAACTGTCAGCGGAAAACCTGCAAAATCCCCAGAAATTGCAACAGGAAATTGCGGAAAAGATAAAGAAAGTCATGTCAGAATTGGATACGGAGAAATTGACAGCCGGGAAACCGATAAGTGAAAATCAGGATATTAGTCCCGTGCAGCCTGTCAATAAGACTGAAATTGAAACGGCTGCAGTAAAAGGATCGAATTCCGATATGACAGCAAAGTCTGCCGGAGAAACCGGAAAGGCAGAGGCTAAGGAAAACGGGGCCGGTTCCAAAGAAGCCGGAGCCGATTCCAGAGAATCGGGAAGCGATGCCGGAAAGACTTCACCAAAGCCTGATTCAAAGCAGATACTGCCACAGCAGTCTGATGCAGTGAAGAATAATCAAGACCAGGATACGCAATTCAGCAATATACTGCAGAACCAGACGCAGAAAACTGCTGATACAAGTCAGACAGGCAAATTATACCATGAAACCGCTGTGACAAAAAACGAAATTATAAACCAGGTCATTGAAAAAGCAAAGGTTGTGCTGGACGGGGAAAAGCATGAAATGGTAATGGAGCGCAAGCCGGACAGTTTGGGGAAACTTTCGTTGAAGGTGGTTACCGAACGCGGAATAGTGATGGCGAAGTTTGTAGCTGAAAACCAACAGGTAAAGGAAGTGCTGGAATCAAACATGCAGCTTTTAAAAGACTCGCTTGAGAAGCAGGGAATGTCGGTTTTGTAAGGACTCACCTAATTATGAATGGGAAT
>CALMWN010000401.1 GCA_937873555.1 uncultured Clostridia bacterium | reverse complement strand
CGTGGGCTCGGAGATGTGTATAAGAGACAGGGGGGATAGTAAAACATGATGGACTATGAAGGTTTTAAGGAAGAAATATACAAGCTTACGACTATAAATTTGAGCTTTTATAAAGAAAAGCAGATGAAAAGGAGAATAGACTCCTTAATTAAAAAGAACAATTATGAAGAATATAACGAATATGTAGCTGCTCTTAAAACAAATAAGGTGTTGTACAATGAATTTATAAATTATTTAACTATAAATGTATCTGAATTTTACCGAAATCCAGAGCAGTGGAAGGTACTTGAGACAGAAATTTTCCCTTTGCTCCTGAAAAAGACCAAGCAGCTTAAAATCTGGAGTTCAGCCTGTTCTACAGGTGACGAACCATACACACTTGTAATGGTATTGAGCAAATTTGTGCCGTTGAACACTATCAGGATTCTGGCAACAGACATAGATAAGGAAGCTGTTGAAAAAGCGAAAACCGGTATCTACAATGCAAAAAGTGTTGAAAACCTGCCAAAGGAGTTTTTACAAAAATATTTCACGAAGGTAGGGGAGTCTTTCAAAATAAACGACGAAATAAAAAACTGTGTTGAATTCAGGCAGCACAACCTTTTGAAGGATAATTTTCCTGAGGGCTATGACCTTATCGTATGCAGAAATGTATTAATCTACTTTACCGAAGAAGCAAAGGTTGATATTTATAAAAAGTTCAACAAATCATTAAAGAGCGATGGTATATTATTCGTAGGCAGCACAGAACAGATTATAATGGCCGCGAAATTTAATTTCAAACCGCTTAAAACCTTCTTTTATACTAAAGAAATTAAAGATTAAGATGTAATATCCACAATTACAAAATACCGTATCACGCAATACCAAAGAAGTTACAACACTGTAAACCAGAAATGAAGGAGAAGAATCAAATGAAAAAGGAAACAAAAAATAATAAAACTGTAAATTTTGATGATAAGAGAAGAGCATTATATAAAAAATGGTGGGTCTGGGCCTCTGTCATAGCAGGATTGGTAGTAGTAGTCTTATTGGCCAGATATTACACTTCAGCTGGCAATAAATTTAAAATTTCAAATACGGTAATCAAGTATAATGAAGGCATCACTATGATTTATGGAGAAATCAAAAATACAGACAGGAAGGCTCATAGTGCAAATCTCAGGGTTGATCTTTACTCTACCGGCAAAAAAAATGCAGGCAGTTTGAATACCACCGTGTACGATCTAAACGGCGGTGAAACAAAAGTTTTTTATGCAATGGTTTCAGAGGATTACTCAAAAATACAGGATTATAAAATAAGTATTGCTTCGATTATAAGCACTTCCGATAATAAAAAGTCTTTCGCGGAGTTCACAAATGTTGTTGTAAAAGACAATCCGCCTGCAGTTTCAGGTTATACAAGAAATAACGACAGTAACAAACATACATATACATATATAGTAGGAATGTATGACAAAGACAATAAACTGATGGGAGCTGCCGTCGGAAAGCAGAATGAGGTTGAAGCAGGTGAAAACAGGTTTTTTGTGACAACAGTGCCTCAGGACCTCACAAAAGCAGTAACATTGAAACCATATGTTGATAGAGTGATTCAATAATATTTTTGTTTGTTTGATATATAAAACAAAGGAGAATTGATATGGATGCTTTTTTAGCAAGTATGACTTTTTTTGCCGCAGCATTGATATTATCCATAATCTTTTGTTTTCAATCCCATAAGGATATCTTCTGGATGATTTCGGTAGCACTGTTCTCTTTCGGGACAGTACTCTGTGATGACAGAATTGTCATGGTATTCGTTGCCGTTCTATCAGCCATAATCCTGATCCTGCTCGGCCACAAAAGCGTTCTTGCATACTGGATAGCAGTAATTTTCGCCTATCTCGCGGTATACAACACCAGGGACCTGTACCTGTTCAATTTCACCCTGGTCATGGCGGTTTCAGTCATTCTGCTTGTTTACAGCACAATCAAAAGCAACCTGGAATTGCCGGCACAACAAGAAAGGGTTCCGAGATAATCTCGAAACCCCTGGTGCGGGAAACAGGACTTGAACCTGCACACCCTTGCGAGCTCTAGAACCTGAATCTAGCGCGTCTGCCAATTCCGCCATTCCCGCAAATCAGCGCATGTATTATTGTACTAGAAAACTTCCTGTTTTGCAAGTGGTATTTCCTTGCATTTTAAAATATTTTCTATTACTATTGAATAGTCGGTACCGTTTGTTCATAATGATTATTAGACCTGTAACATGTGAAGACAAATTATGCTAAATGCATGTTTTGGCCTGTTATAAGCATTTTTTGAGACTACTTTATTGGAGGAATTGCGTTGAATATAAAGCTGGATGAATTTAAAAAATATATAAAAATGAAAAAAGTTGCGGTATTGGGTATAGGTGTGAGCAACACGCCGCTTATAATCTACCTTGCCAAAATGGGAGTTGACATTACCGCTTTTGACAGGGCTGATGAACTGAAGCTGCAGCAGGTTATCGAAAAACTAAAAGGTTATGATGTCAAATACAGCCTCGGAGAAAAATACCTGGAAAATTTGAACGGATTCGATGTTGTATTCCGTACACCGGGTATGAGGCCGGATCTGCCCGAGCTTGTGAAGGAAAAAGATAGGGGCGCCGTGATAACCTCTGAAATGGAAGTATTCATGGACCTTTGCCCTGCAAAGATATTTGCTGTTACCGGCAGTGACGGCAAGACCACCACTACTACCCTGATATACACAATGCTGAAGGAGCAGGGGTACAAGTGCTGGCTGGGAGGTAATATAGGTTTTCCTCTGTTGAGCAGTATTGATGAGGTTGCGGATGATGACAAGGTGGTGCTGGAGCTTAGCAGCTTTCAGCTTCAAACCATGCGAAAAAGCCCGGATGTGGCAGTTATAACCAATGTATCTCCAAACCATCTTGATGTACATAAATCCATTGATGAGTATATAGATGCCAAAAAGAATATTTTCAAATATCAGAAAGACACGGACAGGATAGTATTGAACCATGACAATGAGACAACAAGAAGCTTTTCAAATGAGGCTAAAGGGAAAGTTGTATTGTTCAGCAGGTTGGAGAACCTTCAGGAGGGTGCATTCTGCAAAGAGGGAAAACTTGTTTACAGGAACGCGAACGGGGAGACAGAGCTTGTCGATGCAGATGAAATTATTATTCCAGGCAGGCACAACATTGAGAACTACCTTGCAGCAATTGCAGTTGTTATTGATTATGTTGAACCGGCTGCAATCAGGAAGGTCGCAAATACATTCAAAGGAGTCGAGCACAGGAATGAACCTGTGAGGGAGCTTAACGGAGTTAAATTCTACAATGATTCCATAGGCACCAGCCCTTCAAGGACAATTGCAAGCCTCAATGCCTTTGCTCAGAAAGTAATTCTCATTGCAGGAGGTTATGATAAAAAAATCCCGTATGATGTAATGGGAGAAGTACTTGCCGAAAAAGTTAAATGCCTGGTACTGATGGGAAAAACAGGACCTAAGATAGAGGCTGCGCTTAAAAAGGAGATAGAAAGAACAGGCAGGGGAAAAGACACAGCAGTTGTTTACTGCAGTTCGCTTGAGGAGGCTGTAGAATCCGCATACAGAGCTGCCGTAAGTGGAGACATCATTATTATGTCACCACTTACG
>CALMWN010000400.1 GCA_937873555.1 uncultured Clostridia bacterium | reverse complement strand
ATTATTATAGCTTATTTTTCAGATTTTGTGTCCAACCTCTTGGTACCATTATATAAGGTCACACAGTTTCGGCTGATGTGGCCTTTCTTTTACTATAGGGAGTTAACATAAGTCTTAAGGTATTAACATATGTATTGTGTATGCTTTTAATAGCATTGTTTTAACTCAACAATAAAAACAAATTGATATTTTAGCTTATCTGGAATATAATATTATTAAGTAAGGAATTCAATGTTTTCGCAGAAAGGACTGAGAATTATGGAGCTTGCAAAAATAACGGCAAAAGGCCAAATTACAATACCTATACAGATTCGCCGTAAACTAAATCTTAAAGACGGTGACAAGGTTGTATTCATAGAGCAAAATGGGAAGATAATTGTTGAAAACTCTACAAGAGTGGCGCTAATAGAGGCACAGGAAGCTTTCAAGGGCGAAGCTGAGCGTTTGGGACTTAAAACCGAACAGGACGTAGTCGATATGGTTAAACAAATAAGAAAAGAATTGCAGGAAGAAAAAAATGCGGATAATGGTTGATACGAATGTTTTGATTTCTGCCCTTGTTTTCCAAAGTGAACATTTGACAAAAGTAATAGAAAAAGCCGCAGAGGAGTATACTCTTGTGATATGCTCTTATGTCATTGACGAAATAAATACAGTAATTGAACGTAAATTTCCCAAACATAAAAGCACGATTAGTAAATTTCTGTCGAAGTTATCATTTGAATTGGTGTATTCTCCAAAAGAAATTGAAGGTGAAAGGCTTTTTGACATAAGAGATGAAAATGACTATATGATTCTTCATACAGCAATCATCGAGAATGTTGACATACTCATAACAGGAGACAAAGATTTTGCTGCGGTTGATATTGACCATCCTGAAATATTAACGCCGATAGAATTTTTGTCAAATATTAAGGACACCTTAAAATAAAAGAAGCCGTGAGGTACAAAATGTACTTTATGGCTTCTTTGAGTATACCCGCAGAAGGAAATCCCTGCTAATTGTCTAGCTGTCGTACATCATAAATTCTCTTGCAATCTGGCTGGCTATGTTCTCTCCAAACCGGGGTATTAGCTGCTGTTTGACGTTGCTTTCAATTTGATGGTGGTTTTTGTCAACGTCATCCAAGAATTGCTGCATTTTGCCGTCCAGCACAAGTTCCGCATAGGTGGATGGCTCATTATCTTTGAGCAAACAAGTTTTGAGCGAGTCGTTGTGGTAGTGTTTAAACTGTCCTCAACTGCGGCACACAGGATATGAATTTTAGCCTCATCAGGTTTAACAATATAAATGGTATCGGTGTCAGGATTGTACGTGTAGGATTTAATCTCCGCCACGGACAAGTTCCCCCTTTCCGGTCAGCACCTCAATCATAATTATTGCTCCAAGCTTAAAGCCATACATACATAAAGGATGAGCCACCGGAGCACGGAAAGGATGTTAACGATTATCTGAAAATTGTATTGAAAATAGGGCAACAACGGGAGCGGTAAAATGATATTTTATTTTTGGTATGTGATCGTTGAAATAAAGGCCATGCAGAGTAAAAAGTAAAATATCGCAGCGATATACTGTACTTTTGCAATAAATTTCCCGATGTGTGTACAATCGCACTCTAACATGATACAATATTGAGTGTAATTGTACTGCAAAGGAGGTGCAGGCATGGACAATATTGAAGCAATTAAAGAAATGCTTGCGCAAAACAATGGAATCATTACCGCTTCGCAGGTCACAGAAGCCGATATACCAAGACATTATTTAAAAAAGCTGGTGGATTCAAAACTGCTGACCAGGGTTGACAGGGGAATTTATATCAAGACGGAGATACTGGAAGACGAAATGTATATCTTGCAGTACAAATACGGCAAAGGTATTTTTTCTCATGAAACAGCCCTGTTTATTCATGGCCTTACAGATAGAACTCCTATGAAATTCACCATGACATTTCCCTATGGATATCATGTACATTCCCTAAAAAATGAAAATGTTAAAATCAAAAAAACTATCAAGGAGTTGTATGGGCTTGGTTTGATTAATGGTGTTTCACCTTATGGAAATACAATTCGTTTGTACGATATGGAAAGGACGCTTTGTGACATTGTTAAAGGCAATAATACCTGCGATATACAGGTTGTGAATCAGGCAATGAAACAATACGCCAGTATGCCGGGGAAGAATGTCACCAAGCTTTTTGACTATGCAGAGAAGTTACGGGTAAAGCCTAAGGTATTGAACTATATGGAGGTTTTGCTATGAAAACGAAAAACGCGATGCAATTGAAAGCATTTATAAAAAAGAAAGCCGCCGAAAATAACATTTCCGCCCAGCTTGTCATGCAGAATTATATGCTTGAACGACTGTTGGAACGTGTTTGTTTATCAAAATACAAATATAATCTGATTTTAAAAGGTGGCTTCCTGATTTCCGCCATTGTCGGACTGGATACAAGGGCCACAATGGACTTAGATACTACAATCAAAGGATTTGACGTTAACCATGAGACTGTCAGGAGAATATTTGAGGAAATTGCCTCTATATCTATTGAGGATGATGTAAAATTTGAAGTGCTGAATACGTCTGATATACGCGAAGGCGACGATTATCCGGGAATCAGGGTATCCTTGATGGCAAATTATCCTCCTTTGGCAGTTACGCTTTCAGTGGATGTTACTACCGGAGACAAAATTACTCCCATAGAAATCGAATATTCTTTCAAGCTTATCTTTGACAACAGAACAATTAAGATTATGGCGTACAATTCAGAGGCTATGAATGTGATAAGATGGTATTAAAAAATGCTTTGATTGAAACGGCCTCTAAACGGAAAAGCCTTTCTGTCATGTCAGATTACAAAACGGTGCTGGAAAAAATTGCAGCAAGTGAACAACTGAAAGGCTTTTGGAAAAAGTATCAGACAGATTTTGACTATGCGAAGGACATTGATTTTATAGAGGTTTGCCATTTGATTGAACAGATTTTAAATGAAATTGGCTTTCAGGATATACAATAAAACTCTATAT
>CALMWN010000399.1 GCA_937873555.1 uncultured Clostridia bacterium | reverse complement strand
TTAGTCACCATGTTTAATAATATAGATAGTTCTGTTTTTCACTAGTACAGATTTTCATAAATCCGTTCCTCAAAGGCAAAGCTTACCACTTTGCCAAAACCCATGGGAACTGCTCTGTAAGCATGGAAACAAGTTCTTTTATGTTTCCTTCATATGGAGTTGGTTCCCATCTGCCTCTATTGTCAGCCCTTCCAAGCATAAAAGTATCACCCTTTAATTTTGTTAACCTGGAACGGTTGATTTTTTCTCCGTTTTCTTCTGTATATATAACAATATGGCTTCCTCTTGCGGCTGTTTTCAAATAATTATATCCTTTTAATCTTAGTTCTTTCTCAACAGTGTCACAAGTCCATTTCAAAGGGTTTTCAGACATTTAAGCAATCTCCTTTTCTACACTCTGCATTGGGTAGCCTTTAAACGTCCAGTTAAAAGCGTGTCCTTCTTTATCATTCCAGAGTTCAATAAATTTCATTACCATCTCTCTCAATTCATCTTTTGATTTAAAGCTTGAGAGTTTTAGGCATCTTCTATGCAGTATTGAAAAGAATATTTCTATCTGATTAACCCATGAAGCATGTTTTGGAGTAAAGTGAAACTCGAATTTTCCTCGGTGTTTCTTGTTGAACTCGGTCCATCTGTCGCTTGCCCCATCTTTATGAATGTTAAGATTGTCCCATATCACATGTATTTTTTTATCATCAATATATTCCTGGGCCACTTGCTTCATCAATACCAGCAAATCTTCTGCAGTCCTTTTATCTCCGCACTGTGCGATGACTCTGCCGGTCTTAATGTCAAATGCAGCAATTAGAGACTGTGTACCATGGCGGATATATTCACATTCATACTTGCCCTCAATACCGGGTTTTGGCAGTACGGTCTGTGCAATTCTTTCGGTAGCTTGCATACCTGTCTTTTCATCTATACAGATAACCACCTCATCCTCAGGGGTATTTACATATAGATCGACAATATCATTAACCTTCTCAGTAAAATTGGTATCCTTGCTATGAAGCCACATTCTGAACTTATGAGGCTTTAAGTCATTCATTTCGAGAGTCCTTCTTACGCTGGATTCACTTATGTTAAGGCCAGCGATATTTGTATTCACTGCTTCGGTCAATATTTTTCCGGTCCAATGATTGTGTGTGCTGTAGCCGTAATTGCTTGGGTAATCACATGCAATAGCAATAATTTCGCATCTTTGCAATGTTGAAAAGGTTGTCGGTGCCCCTGAACGAGGGCTGTCCTCAAGCCCATCAATTCCTTTTGCATGGAACCGGTCTCTCCATTTGCGGACAGTCTTAACATCTATACCAAGTTGCTCTGCTACTTCGTTTTCACCATTCCCTTCCCACAGCAGAAGAATTATATTTGCCCTCAATACTTCCCTCTGTTCCGATTTTTGTGCCTTCACGATCTTTAACAACTTTTCTTTTTGCTCTCGATTTACTTTTATCTTATCAATAAGTTTTCTCATGTAAACCATAGTAACTTGATTTACATAAATACTCACTGGTGATTGCATCCTATACTGTACACTGATTCTTATGCATCCATTATTGCCCTAATGGGTACGGATTTACGGCGTTCTGTACTAGTTATTTTTTAAAATTCAATTATAGCACTTGTACAGTAAAATATTAAAGTATGCAAAATACTTGTAAATAGCTTTGTCGCCTGACTTGTGTCATTGCGAGGAGTGAAACGACGCGGCAATCTCAGACGGAATAGGATGACTTATAAAGTCTTGTAAGTATTCCTTATGGGTCTGAGATTCCCACGCTACGC
>CALMWN010000398.1 GCA_937873555.1 uncultured Clostridia bacterium | reverse complement strand
GTGGTATGACGTACAGGGGGATATGTGAGAACATGTATAACATAACGGTGTCGGCGTGCTCCTTGCTTTGCAGCAGGGGTTATGAGCTTATAAGGGATAGTAAGGAATACGGAATGATATTCAATGAGCTGATGTCTGTCAGGATGGCTTGAATCCTTAACTAATTGAGAAGCGTCCCCAATGTTTCGATGTTTGATGTTTTTATTGATGGAATTAAAAGAAAATGGTATAATTATCCAGAAATATGTCTAATAGTTTTGAGGAGGCTTTGGTGACGAATCATGGAGAACCCTAAGGAATACATCCTGTTAAAACGATATTTCGGCTATGATGATTTCAGGAACGGACAAAGAGAAATTATTGAACATGTATTAAAAGGAACCGATGTTTTAGCCATTATGCCCACAGGTGCAGGTAAATCCATATGCTATCAGATTCCGGCCTTAATGTTTGATGGTGTAACTATTGTAATTTCTCCTCTTATATCATTGATGAAGGATCAAGTTGAAACTCTATGTGAAGCAGGAATTAAGGCGGCTTACATAAACAGCTCTTTAAATTCGGATGAATATGAAAAAGTTGTAGAAAATGCTAAAGCGGGTATGTACAAGCTTGTTTATGTTGCACCGGAACGGCTCGAGACAGATAGTTTTTTAGAACTTTTAAAGTCAATCCAAATTTCAATGGTAGCAGTAGATGAGTCGCACTGCGTATCGCAATGGGGACATGATTTTCGACCAAGTTACATGCATATTCCGAAAATGATTCAAAGACTGGATTCAAGGCCGGTAGTTGCCGCTTTCACTGCTACTGCAACACCGGAGGTTAAAAATGATATTGTAAACCTGTTAAAACTGGATAACCCGTTTTGTCTGACTACCGGATTTGATAGAGAAAATTTGTATTTTTCAGTTTTAAAGCCTGAAAACAAATTTGATAAGCTGCTTGAATATTTGAGTAATGCCAAGGATAAGCCAGGGATAGTATATGCTTCTACAAGAAAGTCTGTGGAATCAATTTGTAAAAGACTACAAGATATGGGATATTCAGCAACAAGGTATCACGCGGGATTATGTGAAAGCGAACGTTCAAAAAATCAGGAGGATTTCCTGTACGACAGGGTTAACATTATGGTTGCGACAAATGCTTTTGGCATGGGTATTGATAAACCAGACATATCCTATGTAATTCATTACAATATGCCCAAGAATTTGGAAAGTTACTACCAGGAGGCAGGCAGAGCAGGACGAGACGGTACAAGAGCAGAGTGTTTATTATTTTATTCCGCATCTGATATAATGACAAATAAGCTTTTGATAGAAAATGGAAGTGAAGGTAAAGATAAAACCGGGGAATATCAAAAATTGAACGACATCGTTGCATACTGCAATACGGATAGATGTCTGAGATCATATATTCTGGATTATTTCGGGGAAAAAGATGTGAAAGCACACTGTGAAAACTGCAGCAATTGCAGCAATCACATTGAATGCACAGATATTACAATAGAAGCACAGAAAATTTTATCCTGCATTAAGAGAATGGGAGAACGTTTTGGAAATGTTGTAACCGCAGATGTACTTCACGGCAGCAATACAGAAAAAATCAGGACTATGGGATTTGATAAACTGACAACTTATGGGATAATGAGGGAATATTCAAAGGATGCAATAAAGGAATTCATATCGTATTTGACAGCAGAAGGATACGTAACCTTGCATGGAGATCAATACCCTGTTCTAAAATTGAATAAATCAGCCTATATGGTACTTCAGGGCAGTGTGAAGGTTTCCATAAAACGTGTTATTGAAAGGCAAAAAACATCGAGTGATCTAAAAGGTACTATAGATAAGGGATTGTTTGACATACTTAAAGCAATACGGAGATCTGTTGCATATGAGCACAATGTACCACCATTTGTTGTTTTCTCGGATGCTGCGTTGAATGATATGTGTAGGAAATATCCGACTAATAACGAGGAAATGTTAAGCGTATCAGGTGTAGGTACCTTCAAAATGGAAAAGTTCGGTGAACAGTTCATCACCGCAATAAGGCAATATGTAAAGGAGCATGAAATTAAGATTAATCATGTTGAGTATACCAAATCTAAAACAGTATACTTGCCAACCAGAAAGGAACAAAAAGTTGACACAAGAATGGCTACCTATGAGCTTTATAAAAATGGACTGACCATAAATGAAATTGCGGCTAAGCGTGAACTTGCCACAGGCACAATAGAGGGACATTTGCTGGATTGCATGGCAGCAGGAATGGAAGTAGATTCTGAGAGCTTTTTTCCAAAGGAACTCGAAGCACGGATTGTAGAAGCAATAAAGACTAATATGGATGGAAAATTAAAGTCTGTGAAAGATGCATTGCCTGAGGAAGTAACTTATGGAGCTATAAGATTTGCTATCATCAAAAACAAATTGCAAAAATCGTAAAAAAGACAGTCTATATATTCATCAGAAATTGTATATCAAATAAGCCTTCATCAATCAAGAAGCTTACTAGTACACTTCGCCGCAAATCCGTCCCCTAATGGTAACCCTTACCACTTTGTC
>CALMWN010000397.1 GCA_937873555.1 uncultured Clostridia bacterium | reverse complement strand
GTGTAGCCTTGTGCCTGTCATCTGCACCCCACCAGGAGAACCTCATGTTTACCGGTTTAGTTGAAGCAGTTTTGTCGGCAGCAGTGCTGCTTTTTTCTGCAGCATTATCACTTTTGACGCTGGTATCCTGCTTCTGACAGCTTGTAAATACTGAGAGAAGAAGTACCATGGCACACACGATGCTGACAAATTTAATCATTTTTTTCAAAGAAAATCTCCTCCTCTTATTTAAGCATAACCTGTACAACTTAAATATAGCATGCATGTCTAATTAATAAAACGTTTCCACTTTTAGAATTGGTATCTTTAGTTGGCATGTTTTGAAGATTTCAATCTTCAGGTATCTTTCTTTAATATTAGGTATCAATTTTTTTACAAAATGCATCAGACCTGAAGATGAATTCTGAATTGTACCATGCACCGGTAATTGTTCAACAAACACATTCCAGGAGGGCTCTGACACCCGGATTCCCATTATATTGCCTGAACAAGGCTTTTATGATATATTTAAATAAACCATCCGAGCGAGGCGATTTTTTTTGTACAAGCTGCTTATAGTTGATGACGAGCGGGAAATCCGGAACGGATTATGCAACTATTTTCCCTGGGGTGAAATAGGGTTCGAAGTAAAAGGACAGTGTGAAAACGGAAAACAGGCACTTGAATTTCTCAAGGAAAATAGTATCGACGTAGTGCTCTGTGATATCAAGATGCCGGTCATGACCGGCATAGACCTTGCCCGTGAATTGCACGGACTAAAAAACAGAATCAAGATTGTTTTCCTTAGTGGTTATAAAGAGTTCGAATATGCTCAAAAGGCTCTGATTTATAACGTCAGGAATTACATAATAAAACCCGCCAAGTACAGTGAACTGGTGGATGTATTTACAAAAATCAAGGCCGAGCTTGATGAAGAAGCTTCTGATGAGATGAAAAGCTTGAGTATATCTTGTACAACTGAAGATGTTAAAGCAAATACAAATTATCATGATAGAATTATAACCAATGTCAAGACATTCATAAAAGAAAACTACAGGGATGTTACACTCGAGAAGGCTGCTTCCCTGGTGCATATGAATCCTTATTACCTGAGTAACTTCTTCAAGCAGAAAACAGGTGAAAATTTCTCGGACTTTGTTATCAAAGCCAAGATGGAAAAGGCAGCGGAACTATTAGGGGATATAAACTATAAGATCCACGATATCAGTGATTCAGTCGGATACAGCAGTGCCAAAAATTTTACCCGGGCCTTCAAGGCACATTTTAACAAGAGCCCCCGTGAATACAGGAACAGTAGCTTATAAAGAGGATAAAGGACGGCATTTACCCAATGAGGAAATCTTTTTTCAGAAAAAATCTTCTGATATTTTTAATTCCCACACTTATACCGCTGCTTATACTTGGCTCTCTATCCATTATAATCACGCAGCATTACATCAAAGATCAGATAAACAAGAACAATATTAACCTTTTGAGGCAGACACAGCAAAATGTAGAGCTGATATTCAATGAGCTGGATTCTCTTAATGTTAACCTAAGTACAAATCATGAAATAGTTGTCAAGCTGAAGAAAATTCTTTCAGCTCCAGGCTCATACATCTCCTATGAAGATTATGACAGTCTGAACATAATCATAGACCTGCTGTCAGCACCTGCCAATGCCATCCGGTATATCCATTCCATATATGTGTATTTCAACAACGATCAGAGCAGGTTCATATCCAGTATAAACAAGCTCAGCAATTTGAGCAGCGATTTTGACATTTCCTGGTACAACAGCTTTGTTATGCAGGATAAAAGTACCGTCATGTGGACAGAAATAAGAAACGTCAAGCAGTATCAGTTTGAAGCAAATCCTGCAAAAATCCTTTCAATATACAGGCGTCTTTATTCCTCGGGAAAAGAGGAGAGCGACGGTGTAGTAATTTTGAATGTCTATGTCAATTATATTGAAGATTTGCTGAATAAACTTGAAACATATCCTGATCAGAGCATCTTTGTGCTGGACGAAAAAAATCGGCTGATCTTCAGGAACAAAAACTATAACAGCCTGTACAGCGTAAACGTGAATAGTATAACAGGCTCTCCTGAAAATTTCTTTAAAATGGAAGCATTCAACAAATCCTACACCATCTCCAAGATCAACTCCAATCACTATGACTGGAAATACATTTCTATTGTGCCGGAGAGCGTATTGTACCATATTCCTTCAAACCTGATCATACTTTCCCTGCTCCTGGGAATACTGTCTTTTGTACTTGGACTGCTGTTGACTTATTATCTGACCAAAAGGAACTATCAATACATACAGAATATCAGATCCATAATAGATTCTGCCAAGTCGGGCAATCCGCTTCCCGTTTTGCCTTCCACCATACGTGATGAATATGGCTATATAATTCACAACATATTGACAACCTTCATAGAGCACAGTTACCTTCAGGTTCAGCTGTCGGAAAGGAAGTACATGATTCAGGCACTTGAACTGAAAGCCCTGCAAACGCAAATCAACCCGCACTTTGTGTTCAATACCCTTGATACGATAAACTGGAAAACCATCGGACTTACTGGGGGCCCAAATGAAATAACCCGTATGATCGAAAGCCTGTCAGATATCCTGAAGTATTCCCTTGACAACTCTCTCGGCACAGTAAGCCTGAAGGAAGAGATAGAAGCTACAAAAAGCTATGTTAATATCCAACAGGCACGCTATATGGACAAGTTCAATGTGCTGTGGGAATATGATGAATACAGTGACCGGATCATGCAATTCCGTGTTATCAAGCTGATGATGCAGCCGCTTATAGAAAACAGCATATATCACGGGATAAAAGAAAAAGAAGGCAGCAGTAGGATAAAGATAAAAATAGAAATTACCGGCACATTTCTGGTAATAGGGATAATAGACAGCGGCCTTGGAATAAAGCCTGAGAAGCTTGCGGAAATCAGGGAAAAGCTGAAAAGCAACGGTGAATATCCGGAGCATATAGGCCTGTTCAATACAAATAAAAGATTGAAGTTTTCCTTTGGAGAACAAAGCGGTATCACCATAAGAAGCAAATACCGTCTTGGGACTGCCGTATATGCTCACATACCGCTGCAGCAGCATTTTACTGCCTGACTTCCATAATCGGCTGGTATATATCCAGTTCGCAGTAGTTGTCCTTTGACAGGTCGGTGTCTATATACTCGAACCGGAAGGTATCCGCGTGTTTAAAGCCGGATTTCAAAATCCATTTCGAGTACAAATGTACCAAAAGCCGGCCTACCTGCCTCCCGTTTATCTCATCCGGGCGGAAAAATCCTACAAAACGGAATACCACATATTTATGTGCAGGTATTGTAATACCAGTCATCCCACCCGGAACGTCCTTCACATCACTTACCTGCAATGAAGGCATATAGTATATATATCCATCATTATCACTGCTCCAGTCTGTGTATCCATAGTATACCTGTGAACTCACGGCATTGGAAATCTCGTGACTATGGTTGTAGAAGAAATCACGCCCATATGTATTTGCAGTTTTAACACCGGATTTACTCATTATCTTGTGACGGCTTCCTACAAGATGGAACTTTTGCCTGAAAACAAAAAACGGCTTATATGTTACGGAATTGTTAACCGAAAAAATGTCATTCATATTTATCTTTTCTTTTATTATTATCGATATCTGATCAGCCCTTACCTTTAACGGAGTATACCCGAACTTCTTTTTGAAGGCCCTTATATAGGACTGTTCATAATCAAAGCCGTAATCCATGGCAATATCAATGATTCTCTTGTTTGTATTGGTAAGCTGGTCAATACTGGAGGTCAGTTTCCGTGATTGGACATATTCCATAATGGACTCTCCGGTAAGCGATTTAAACATCCTGTGCAGATGGTACTTGGACATTCCTGTGTGGCTTGATATGCCGTCCAGGGAGATTTTTTCGTAAATATTGTCCTCAATATAATTTATACATTCATAAATTATTTCTTTTACATCAAGCATGATATTGTTCCTTCTATATTAAAGCAATATCTGTTCATTTTCCTTTAATTATATATGTTATCTTTATTTTAGTAAATATTACCCACAGCATTGAAGTCTAACGGAAAAGGAACTGGAATTCCCAACATACCCTGCTTATTGTAGTTTGGAATATATAGCAGAAATCAGGAGGTTTAAATATGAAAAGACGTGTTGTAATAACAGGTACCGGAGTAGTATCATCTGTAGGCATTGGCACCGAAAAATTCTGGCAGTGCATAAAGAGTGGAAAGTCAGGCATCAGCAGGATAGAGAGAATTGACGTATCCGACATGCCTGCAACAGTTGGCGCAGAAATCAAGGAATTTGATGCGGGAGAATTTATTGATAAAAAAGAAGTCAGAAGGATGGACCGTTTTGCACAGTATGCAGTGGCGGCAGCCCATATGGCTGTACAGAACTCAAGACTTGATTTGGAAAAAGTAAACAAGGAACGCTTTGGAGTAATAATAGGTACTGGTATCGGCGGTATCGAAACAATGGAAAGCCAGTACAATATACTGCTTGATAAGGGCCCCGGAAGAATAAGCGCATTTTTTGTACCCATGATGATACCAAACATGGCATCCGGCATCACAGCAATAAGGTATGGAGCCAAAGGCTTCAATGAATGTGTCGTCACCGCCTGTGCTTCTTCTACCAATGCAATAGGCGATGCTTTTAGAGTAATTCAGAGGAATGATGCGGATATGATACTTGCGGGAGGAGCGGAGGCACCCATCACAAGGCTTGCCATGGCAGGTTTTTGTGCAAGCAGGGCCATGAGTACCAATAGTGACCCGGCTGTCGCCTGCAGACCCTTCGATTTGGAAAGGGATGGCTTTATCATGGGCGAGGGCTCCGGTGTCCTGGTACTTGAAGAGCTTGAACGCGCTCTAAGCAGGGGAGCTGATATTATAGCCGAAGTAGTGGGCTATGGCTGTACTAATGATGCATTCCATATAACCGCACCGGCAGAAAACGGTGAAGGCGGCGCAAGGTGTATGAAGCTTGCAATTGAAGACGCCGGTATAAAGCCCTCCGACATTGGCTATATTAATGCCCACGGAACTTCAACAGAGCAATGATAAGAATGAAACGGCAGCAATCAAGACAGTCTTCGGAAAGTATGCCTGTAACCTGCCCATAAGTTCTACCAAATCAATGACGGGGCATCTGTTGGGAGCAGCAGGAGCCATTGAGGCAATAATAACCTCGTACTCGTTAAAAGACAGCTTTTTGCCGCCTACAATAAACTATAAGACTCCCGACCCGGAATGCGACCTTTACTATATCCCCAATGAAGGGAAAAGCGCTGACATAACTTATGCACTCTCAAATTCCTTCGGCTTTGGAGGGCACAACGGGACTCTGGTTTTTAAGGCATATAAATATTAGTATTGTTAAATGGCCTCATCTTTTCTGATAATCTCCTGGAGATATACCAACAACTTTCTTAAATACTCTGTTAAAGTACGTTACATCATTAAAACCTACATTATTTGCAACTTCATATACTTTTAACGTTCTATCCTCTAAAAGTTCTTTAGCTTTCATCACTCTTCTCTTTAAAATATAGTCTGTAATATTCTCTCCTGTTTCCTCTTTGAACACTCTGCAAATATAAAATTTATTGAAGTGTAGTTTTTCAGACAAATGTTCCAGTGATATATTGTCACAATAATTATTATTCATGTAATTTATTATATCTTTAACTGCCTGCTTGCAGTTCGTTACATTATTTTGCTTTAACTTGCTGAAAAAGCCCTCATATTTCGCCTTAAACCAAACGTATGCCTCATCAATGGAAGAAAATTCATAAATTACAGACATTTCAATACATTCCTTTTTTATGTCCGCCATATAATGTACATAGTCATGAATACATTTATTATAAACCGTGATAAGATCAAAACAAATTCCTTCAAATACAAGTATAGATTTTGAATTTGCAACGATATCATACATCAAGCTATATAAAAGATCATAGAACTTATCACTTTGGTTTATTAGTTTCATGAGGGCACCGGTATAGGAATCTATCTTCACATTCCTTTTATAATGGTTGGAAAAGTCATCTGCAGTAACGATACTATTTTCTTCAACAAATATCCTGTATTTCATGACTTGTTCTATTCGTTTATAGCTTTCAGGGATTTCCTTTGCACTGCAATTTCGATCGATAAAAATAGACAAATAAAAACCCAGGAACTTGTTTGTTGATAACCTGGCCCTTTCACAAATACTGATGACTCTGTCCTGCAAAGAACAGAATGAACTTTTTTCAAATATATCGACTATAACAATAAAATTATTCTCTTTCGTCAGAAACACCACAGTTCTTCCATATTGGCCAACTATCTCCTCCAGAATGTTTTTCAACCGGAACTCAATCATCAGAATGGAATCATTCGAACTATAATGGGACTTAATTACCTTATAATTGTTGATCTGGATGGCTATTAAAAAAATTTGATCAGAATAAAAATTCATGCCCAAATTGGAAAATCCTGCTTGTATCTCACTTTCATTCATTATATTGGAATTGACCAGGTCTAAAAGAAACTTCTGTTTTACTGCAGGTATACTGATATTAAGCCTGTTCTTAATATTCAGCATCTCTTCATGGTTTTTTTTCTTCTTACCAATCTCTTCCTTAGCCTTTAGCAAAGTATTTATAAGTTCTTCCGTATTAACCAGGGAAGATTTCAACAAATAGTCAAAAGCCCCAAGTCTCATAGCTTTCTGAACATACGCGAACTCACCGTAACAGCTTAAAATAATAACACTCAGATGCGGAAACTTGACTTTCATTTCCTCTGTCAATTGTATTCCGTCTTTAATCGGCATACATATATCTGTAAGTACTATATCAGGTGCAAGTTTTTCAATTAGACCAGCACCTTCCTCACCATCCGATGCCTCTGCTACTATTTCAAAACCATAATCATTCCATTCAATGGCTGACCTCAACCCATGTCTTACCAGACTATCATCATCAATAATTATTACTTTTAAAAAAATGGCTCCTCACCCTTTCATGACACAAGCGGAATCAGTATCGTTACAGATGTACCCTTAAGCCATTGGCTCTCGATATTCAAGCCATATGTGCTTCCAAAAATCAACTTTATTCTCTTATTCACATTTGCAAGTCCAATATATGCATTATCATCAGTTCTTTTAGTCTCTTCATTCAAAAGTGATGTAATATAATCGTTGTCTTCCTTAATCCCAATTCCATTATCATCTATTTTTATCAATATATCATCGTTTTCCTCTTTTACGGAAATTCTGATAACTCCCCCGTTAGTTATCTCCTTAAATCCATGATATATGGAGTTTTCTACTATTGGCTGTAAAATGAACATTGGGATTTTTAGTTGAAGAATCCTGAAATCTATATCAAACTTAAAATCGAACTTGTCCCCATATCTTATCCGCTGAATGTTCAAGTAGCTTTCCACATGCTTTAATTCTTCTTCAATAGTCACTAATTCTTCCTTGATTCTGGCACATGCTCTTAAAAGCTTGTCAAGCGAAGCTACTGAGTCAATAACATCCTCCATCCTGTTGGCTTTTGCAAGCCATTGAATATTATTCAGCGTATTATAAATAAAATGAGGATTGATCTGATTCTGCAAAGCTTCAATTTCGGCTGATCGTTTTTGTCTGTTACTTTCCTCTACTTCAAATATAAGTTTCTTTATTTTATCCATCATAATGTAATAATTATTAAACAAATCGCCTATTTCATCAGATCTTCTCAAGTACTTCAAGCCTTTTTTATCAATATTGGATTTTTTCATTAAGTTGGCAAGTTCTTCAATAGGTTTTGAAATTGAATATGATAGCAAATAAGTTATAATCAGGAATACCAATATGGTAATAATATTTATTACAATAATAACATTCCTGATTCTGTCTATATCATACAATAGTTGTGACGTTGGAATAATGGAAACAATTTTCCACCCGGCCATATCTATTCTTTGATAATTGTAAATGAGGTTTGTCCCATCCTGATTAATAATATCATACCCTTTATCATTTTTCATTGCTTCCCGTCGTATGTTTTCAGATAAAAAATGTTTGCTGTCTTGAAAATTCGCATATAAAATGTCACCCTCTTCATTCAATAGTATTACTGCTGAACTGTAGTAACTATGCGCTTTATTTATTATTTGCTTTATACTGTCAAAATTAATAGAAACGCAAATAACTCCTATGATGCTGTTATTATAGTCTTTTATTGCCCTACAGCCACTGATTAAATACAACCTGGAATCATTAGACCCATTGAATTCGCCCTTCCAATATAATCCTCCATCAAGGTCAACAGTATGTTTATACCAATCATTATTAACAACTTCCTTGTTGCTTAAAATTTCAAGGCCACTCATTTCAAAACTTATACCATCATTTTCGGTGTAGATTTTATAGGTATACTCATTGTTAAAACCATAAACTGCTGTTATACTTTTAGTTGCATCTTCAATTTTCTTTTGTATTTCCTTCTTTCTGTTTATATTACCATCCTGCTGAGTTCCCAGTAATTCCTTAATAACTTTTAAATTGCTTATCACAAGAGTTCTTTCATAAATATTTGACAAGTAAGCATATATATTAATACTTATCTGATCCAAAGCTCCTGAAACCGACTGTCCCATCTTGTTCTTTATTGAGTCCCGGAGCATGAAAAATGACGCAATACTTATAGTACATCCAGGCAGCACAAGAATAAGTATGTAAGTCAGGAGCATTCTTTTCCTTATCTTGATATTCAAAAGAAAATTGGTTATTTTATTGATAATAGAATTAAAATGTAATAACAAACGGTTCACCACTCTTATTACATAGACTTTTAATGAATTATCTCTGTTGTCCGGTTTAAAACATATTACGCATTGGCTTTATCATAATTTGATAATGGTAGATGACGCCTGATATCGTGATTTTGCTATTTACGCAAAAACTTGGCCCCTTTTTAGTAAAGTTAGTATGAGAAACGAACAATACCAGATGGTCAAGTTTTCCGCACTGTTTTTAAGAATTGTAATTATTTTTTTATAATATCATATTTATAATAAACCTGCAACTTTAACTTTTTGCCACACGGCCAAGGTATGCTTCCGTTACCCTCGGATCATTCAATAACCCCCCTAGTTTATCACCTAAATAATGGTATTTATAATTTAAACAGACATTTCATT
>CALMWN010000396.1 GCA_937873555.1 uncultured Clostridia bacterium | reverse complement strand
CTTTCTATCTTCCCCTCACTTCAAGGGGAAGGAAAAGCAGGACTCTGTAAGAGGATAAAGGTAAAGAGCGGTAAAGGGAGGTCAGGAGGGGAGCAATACAGAGCAGCTCCCTTTCTATCTTCCCCTCACTTCAAGGGGAAGGAAAAGCAGGACTCTGTAAGGGGACAGAGGTAAAGAGAAATGAGGGGAGGTCAGGAGGGGAGCAATACAGAGCAGCTCCCTTTCTATCTTCCCCTCACTTCAAGGGGAAGGAAAAGCAGGACTCTGTAAGGGGACAGAGGTAAAGAGAAATGAGGGGAGGTCAGGAGGGGAGCAATACAGAGCAGCTCCCTTTCTATCTTCCCCTCACTTCAAGGGGAAGGAAAAGCAGGACTCTGTAAGAGGACAAGAGGTAAAGAGCTGTGAAGGGAGGCTAGGAGGGGAGCCAGGGCTATATAGTATACCAACAATAAGCTAACTTCACTCCAATAAACTCTGGAAGAATATCGTACAAAGTGGTATAATAACCTCTGAAGTATTTTGCCGTAAAATTTTGAAAGCAGGTGTTATTTAGTTGGGCAAGTTTGTAATAAACGGGCAAAAGCCATTAAAAGGCGATGTATATATCAGCGGCGGAAAAAATTCCACGGTTGCCATATTACCGGCGGCCATCCTGGTGGATGGGCCGTGTAGAATAGAGAATGTGCCCTCCATAAGGGATGTAACCATATTGAAGGAAATCCTTGAGAAGCTGGGAGCGCAGATAACGCAGGATGACAATAGCACTATTACCATAGATTCCACTTACATAAACCAATACAGTGCACCATACGACATGGTTAAATGCATGAGAGCGTCGTATTATCTTTTGGGAGCATTGCTGGGAAGGTTCAAAAAGGCAGAGGTTGCATTCCCCGGGGGATGCGATTTCGGGTTCAGGCCGATAGACCAGCACATAAAAGGCTTTGAAGCGATGGGTGCAAAGGTCGAGGTTGAGCATGGAATAATCAAACTCAATGCTGAAAGGCTTGTAGGAAGCCAGATTTACCTTGATGTTGTTAGTGTTGGAGCGACAATAAACCTTATGCTGGCAGCGGTAAAGGCTGAGGGAACGACAACCATAGAGAATGCGGCAAAAGAGCCTCATGTGGTTGATGTGGCCAATTTCCTCAATGCTATGGGAGCAAATGTAAAAGGGGCAGGAACCGATGTAATTAAAATCAAGGGAGTACAGGCTTTGCAAGGGGGAGCGGTTCATTCAATAATCCCCGACCAGATAGAAGCCGGAACCTTTATGATCGCTGCGGCTGCCACCGGAGGCGATGTAACTGTCAAAAACATCATACCCAAGCACATGGAGTCATTAAGTGCAAAACTTGTAGAAATGAATATTGGGGTAATAGAGGGTGAAGACTGGATAAGGGTTGCAGGCAGCAACAAAATCAACAAAGCTAACATCAAGACACTGCCTTACCCGGGATTTCCTACGGATTTGCATCCGCCGGCGGCTGTGCTGCTCTGTCTTGCTGACGGCACAAGCACTATAACGGAGGGCGTCTGGGATTTGAGGTTCCAGTACGTTGATGAATTGAAGCGGATGGGCGCACAGATAAAGGTAGAGGGAAGAATGGCCGTGATAGAGGGTACAGGTAAACTTTCGGGAGCTCCTGTCAAGGCTATGGATTTAAGGGCGGGTGCTGCACTGGTTATAGCAGGTCTTATTGCAGCGGGTAGGACTGAAGTGTATGAGACCAAGTATATCGACAGGGGCTATGAAAATTTTGAAGAAAAGCTCCGGAGCCTTGGTGCCGATATAAGTCGTGAGGATGTTTAATATCAGGCGGGCTTTATGCTATATAGTATTACATACGGATGAGAAGTTCGGGGGATTATACAAATGATAAAATTTTGCAGCTTGTTCAGTGGAAGCAGTGGGAATTCCATGTTTATCGGGACGGATAATACCAGGCTGCTGGTGGATGTGGGGTTAAGTGCCAAAAAGATTATAGAAGCGCTGCGTTCAATAGGAGAAAAACCTGACGAATTAAGCGCTATTTTAGTTTCCCATGAGCATTCGGACCATATAAGAGGAGCAGGCATATTTTCGAGAAAGTTCAATATTCCCATATATGCCAATACAGGAACCTGGGGGGCCATGGAAAGGGAAGTCGGGCCGGTGGCAGTACAGAACAAGCTGTTCTTTGAAACAGGCACAGGGTTTGAAATTGGCAATATTTACATAAAGCCCTTCATGATACCCCATGACGCGGAAGAACCTGTCGGTTTTAATTTTTTTATAGGCAATAAGAAAGTGACTACTGCCACCGACATCGGACACATAAACAACGAACTTCTGGCAAACTTTGAAATGAGCGATCTGATACTGCTGGAATCCAACCATGATATTGAGATGCTGAAGGTTGGGCCATATCCATGGAACCTGAAAAGAAGGATATTGAGCGACAGAGGCCATCTTTCCAATGAAATGGCAGGAAAGGTAGCTGCATATCTTGCTGAAAAAGGGACAAGAAACATTTTCCTGGGGCATCTCAGCAAGGAAAACAATTTCCCTGAATTGGCATACCAGACGGTTTACAATGCAATGTGTGAGAGGAACATAGCCATCGGTGCAGATGTATGGGTAGATGTTGCTTTGAGAGACAGGGCAAGCAGAGTCATTGAGATATGAATCAGGCTGAGAGTTGGGGAAGAAGGATCTTCGAAGAAGGAGCAGGTTGATGGTTGGGGAAGGATGTTCTCTGGAGAACGGGCAGGTTAGTAGTTTATTGCACTTTAAACATGAGCAGCCCATAAGGATGACCTCCTCAACAGGGATGACACAGAAGGATAACTCCCTCAGCCTGAACAACTTATTAGGATGACTTCCTCAACAATAAACTAATGGGTTGATACAATGAAGATATCGATAATTGCAGCAGGCAAACTTAAAGAGAAATACCTTAAGGAAGGTATTGAAGAATACAGTAAAAGGCTTTCGAGGTTCTGTGACCTGGAGGTTCTTGAGGTGGAGGACGAGCAGGCTCCGGATAACTTGAGCCCTGCACAGGAGCTGCAGGTCAAAAGGAAGGAAGCAGACAGAATCATTAAAAGGATAAAACCGGGAGCTACACTTATTGCCCTTGAGGTAAAGGGCGACAAGCCGTGTTCCGAAGGCCTGGCCGCAAAGCTTGAAGCATTCTTTGTTTCAGGAAGCTCTCACCTTACGTTCATAATCGGAGGCTCGTTGGGACTTGACAGCGAGCTTGCGGGTATGGCAGCATACAAGCTTTCCCTTTCAAATCTGACCTTTCCACATCAGCTTACAAGGCTTATTTTACTCGAGCAGCTCTTCAGGGCTTTCAAGATCATCAATGGTGAGAAGTACCATAAATAATCACTATTGCTCATATGCAAATAAAAAAATATAAAAAAGAGATACTATAGGTAGCGGACTTTGAGTTTGCTGCCTATTTTTCATTCTATGGACCATAATGTTGACGGAAATGTTGCATGGGACTGGCAGGTAGCACCAAATACACTGCCAGAGACTTATACCATCATGGTTACGGGCGGAGGAAGGAATTTTACGACCACATATACAGTAATTAAATAATGTTAAGCTATATTGAATACGCGAAAGATTTTACATTGATAAACTGCCCTTGAACCATGCGCAGTTTATGCATCAAAAAGGTTCTTTGCGTATTCAATGAATTAAGGTAAATATTTTACGATATCAAAATAAGATTGTAATATGTTTATCGTAAAATATATAGATAGAAGGGTGAGGGTTAGGACACTTGCGAAATGGAGGTGATTTTTTGGACAGCGTAAGAGCAAAACAGATAATGCAGTCAAAGGAGAATATCCAGGTGCTTTATGAGGATCTGCCGGTATGGATTGAGAGTGTGAAGGACAACAACATTGCAGTGGTTACAAGGCCTGGAAGCCTTGAAAAGATGGAAATACCGGTATATATGCTTGTAGAAAACAGCCCGGTAAAATAGGAGTTGAAAAAATCAAATTACAGAAAAAGGGTTTTGCTATCTCAAAAAACAGAGGATACAGAACCCTTTTTTATATAATTTTCTTCCACTCAGGTTTACAAAATTTATCCATAAGGCTATAATTATAAGGTGTTGTAGAGAAATTGATACGTATAAACAGTGTAAATCAGCATTTAAGTTATGTAAGGGGGCGCTTTGAACTATGGAACCTTTCAGGTGGATATGGGGTTACATCAGGGAATACAAATACAAAATGCTTTTTGGACTTTTTATGGTCCTTTCCGTCAGTGTATTAAACATGATAAACCCCTACATATCAGGTATAATTGTCGACAGGGTAATCCTCGGTAAGAATGTGGGACTGCTGACCGGGCTTATTGGAATAATGCTGGGTACAACACTGGTGAAATCCGTGATAAGATATGTCTTCCAGATGAATTTCGAATATATTTCCCAGAATGTTGTGTTTAAAGTAAGAGAGAATATTTATTCAAGACTGCAGGAACTGGATTTTGACTTTTTCGACAGGACAAAGACAGGGGATATCATGGCCAGGATGACGGGAGATACCGATGCAGTGAGGCACTTTACAGCCTGGGTTATATACCAGATATTTGAGAACCTCATGATATTTATTTTTGCCATGACAATGCTCTTTACCATAAATTTCTACTTTGCCTTGATTCTCCTTGCAGTTGCACCTTTTATAGGATTTCTTGCATATAACCTAGCCCAGGAAGTAAGGCCTACATTTTTTGCCATAAGGGAACAGTTCTCCAGACTAAATTCCGTAGTACAGGAAAACATCAGCGGTAACAGGGTGGTTAAGGCTTTTGCCAAGGAGGATTATGAGATATTCAAATTCCAGAGGGAGAACGACGCCTTCAGGGACAGAAACCTTGACTCGGCAAGAGTATGGGAGAAATACCTGCCTGTACTGGACTCAATGGCAGGAGTACTGCTTGTAATAATGGTTATTGCAGGAGGAGTATTTGTAATAAAGGGTTATCTTACATTGGGACAGCTGGTAACCTTCAACAGCTTTATCTGGGCTCTGAACAATCCAATGCGTATTGCCGGCTGGCTTATAAACGACACACAGCGGTTTGTCGCAGCATCTGCCAAAATACGCATATTATTGGGCACAGAGCCTAAGATCAAGAATTCCGAATTTATAATAAAAAGTGACACTATAAAAGGATTTGTAGAATTTAGAAATGTGAGCTTCAGCTACGGAGACGAGAAGGTGCTTGAGGATATAAGCTTCAAGGCCAGCCCAGGACAGACGGTTGCAATCATAGGGCCGACAGGCTCCGGGAAATCAACACTTGTAAGCCTCATATGCAGGTTTTATGACTGTGACAGAGGTGAGCTGCTCATAGACGGGATTAATGTCAAGGATATGGACATAAGGATGTTAAGAGCCAATATAGCTGCTGCAATGCAGGACATTTTCCTGTTTTCCGATACAATTGAGGGCAATATCGCATATGGGGTTCCCGATGCGTCTGTAGAGCAGGTAGAGTGGGCGGCAGGTATTGCAGGAGCTAGTGAATTTATCGAAGGGTTCCCCGAGAAATACGACACAATTGTGGGAGAACGTGGTGTGGGACTTTCCGGAGGGCAAAAACAGAGAATAGCCCTGGCCAGAGCCCTTTTGAAAAATCCTTCAATTTTGATACTTGATGATACCACCTCAAGTGTTGACATGGAAACCGAGCATGAAATACATAAATCGCTGAATTCTTTTTACAGGGAGAAAACCACCTTTATAATCGCCCACAGGATTTCTTCAGTTAAGAATGCGGATATGATACTTGTAATCGACAACGGCAGGATAATCGAGCAGGGAAAGCACGAGGAGCTTCTGGCAGGCAAAGGCTATTACTACAGCGTGTTTATCAATCAATTCGGAGATTTTGACAATGTTTACGGACAGGAGGTGGGGTAAATGGCCAGAAATAAGTTTGACATGGACGAGGAGCTGGAGGGGCAGTTTAATTCAAAGCAGTTCATAAGGCTGATGGGATATGTGAAGCCCTACAAGGCAAAGATAGGAGTCACCGTATTTCTCATGCTGGTTGCGAGTGCGGCAAACCTGCTGGGACCCTACCTGGTCAAGGTTGCCATAGACAGCAAGATTCCCGCCGGGGACATCAACGGTCTGCTGCTGCTGGCGGCCATAATCGCATGTACACTTGTGGTGAACGGGGTATGCCTCAAATTCAGGATAAGGACAATGACCACCATAGGACAGAGCATAATACATAATATAAGGACGGACTTGTTCACTCACCTGCAAAAGCTTCCATTTACCTTTTATGACAGCAGGCCGCACGGAAAGATTCTCGTCAGGGTGGTCAACTATGTCAACTCTTTGAGCGATCTTCTTTCAAACGGCTTGATAAACCTCATTACTGACCTATTCAGTCTTGTTGTTATAATTGCCTTTATGCTTTCCATTGATGTAAGACTTACATTCATCAGCATGCTGGGGCTTCCATTCCTTGTGCTGGCGGTATTCCTCGTAAAGACGGCACAAAGAAAGGCATGGCAGGCTGTTAGCAGAAAGCAGTCAAACATGAACGCATATATACACGAGAGTATTTGCGGGATGAAAGTCACGCAGTCCTTCGCAAGGGAGGATGAGAACCTGAGGATTTTCATAGGCTTGAACGACAGTTACAGGAAAGCATGGATGGATACCATGAAGGTTCAATTTCTCATGTGGCCTATTGTGGACAATATATCGGTGATGTCGGCATCCTTGATATATATCATAGGGGTTTCATGGATTGACAAGGGTATTACCGTGGGCGTACTGATTGCATTTGTAAGCTACATATGGCGTTTCTGGGCGCCCATAACCAATCTTGGAAACTTCTATAATGCCATAATTACTTCCATGGCATACCTTGAAAGGATATTTGAGACTATTGACGAAAAGCCGCTTGTGTCAAATCTGCCTGGAGCTTCGGAAATGCCGGACATAACAGGTGATGTCGAGTTTAAGGATGTTAAATTCAGTTATGATGAAGGGAAGAGGATTCTTCACGGGATAAACTTCAAAGTAAGACGTGGAGGCAGTATAGCCCTGGTAGGTCCCACTGGAGCAGGGAAGACCACCATTATCAATCTGTTGAGCAGGTTTTACGATCTGGAAGAGGGACATATACTGATAGACCGCACAGATATAAAGGGTGTCACGTTGGAATCCCTGAGAAAGCAAATGGGGGTAATGCTTCAGGATACCTTTATATTCTCCGGCACCATAATGGATAATATCCGGTACGGAAGGCTTGATGCGACAGATGAGCAGGTGATAGAGGCAGCAAAGGCTGTAAAGGCACACGAATTCATAACCGGGTTAAAAGACGGCTATTACACACAGGTAAACGAAAGAGGTTCAAGGCTTTCAGTCGGACAGCGGCAGTTGATATCCTTTGCAAGGGCGCTGCTGGCGGATCCCAGGATATTAATCCTTGATGAGGCAACCTCAAGCATAGACACAAAAACCGAAATGGCACTTCAGGAGGGCCTTGAAAGCCTTCTGAAGGGGAGAACCTCCTTCATTATTGCACACAGGCTTTCTACCATAAAGAAGGCAACATGCATCATGTATATTGACGAAGGCAAAATAATGGAGCAGGGGACGCATGAAGAGCTGATGGGTAGAAAAGGTGCATATTGGAGGCTTTACACAGCACAGTACAGCTTCCTGGAAGCGGTATGATGCTCCCCTTCTATCTTCCCCTCACATCGAAGGTATCATAATCAGAATTTCATAAAAAACCCCCTCAAAATAAAAAATTCCCTGAATACAAACTCCAGGGAACATAAAGACATTAATTACTTTATCTTCTTTCATCCAGACTATACTGTCGGCCCCGGAATCAAACCGGGTCAGCTTGCGCTCGCGGGCTAACAGCATATATCATGCAGTATTACCGCCGGTAGGGAATTACGCCCTGCCCTGAAGATTGTATTTAATTATTTCCATATTTATTTTAGCAGGCAAAAATGCCGTAGTCAATACGGTTACACTATTGTTTGCCTATTATATCGACTGTTAAAATTTATAGACAGAATTATGTCTTTAAACACTTTACATAAAAACAAAAAAAGGGGGTGTTATGATTTGAAAGTACGTAAAGCAATAATTCCTGCAGCAGGGCTTGGGACTAGGTTTCTTCCTGCTACAAAGGCGCAGCCGAAGGAAATGCTTCCTATAGTGGACAAGCCTACGATACAATATATTGTCGAAGAAGCAATCGACTCGGGGATTGAAGATATAATAATAGTGACAGGAAGAGGCAAAAGAGCGATAGAAGACCACTTTGACAAATCCTATGAGCTGGAGGAAGAGCTTAAGAAAAAGGATAATCTGGATATGCTGAATCTTGTACGGGATATATCAAATCTTGTCAATATACATTATATAAGGCAAAAGGAGCCAAAGGGGCTGGGACACGCAATTTATTGTGCCAAATCCTTCATCGGGAATGAACCCTTTGCTGTTTTACTGGGGGATGATATTGTAGATGCGGAGGTTCCATGTTTAAAGCAGTTGATCGAGATTTATGACGAATACAAGACCACAGTGCTGGGAGTTCAGCATGTAGCTGTGGAGGATGTATCCAAATACGGCATAGTTAGCTGCAGGCAGGTTGATGATAGGGTTTTCAAGGTAAAGGATCTTGTTGAAAAACCTGAAAGGGACAGTGCGCCTTCAACGGTTGCAATCCTCGGGAGGTACATAATAACACCCCCGATATTCAAGTACCTGGAAAATGCAGCTCCCGGAAAGGGCGGAGAAATCCAGCTGACGGATGCCTTGAAAAGCCTCATGGGCAAGGAGGCAATGTATGCCTACGACTTTATCGGTAAGAGATACGATGTAGGCAATAAAATGGGCTTTTTGGAAGCTACTGTCGAGTTCGCACTTAAACGGGAAGATCTTAAGGACGCATTCTCCCATTATCTGAAGCAAGTGGTTGGAACTCTCTGAGTTTGGGATAAACGTATGAATATCAAAATTGGAAGCTGTTGATGGAATAGAATCCATTTATCAGCAAATAATACCTGTAAAATATTTTACAGGTATTATTTTATGAAGAAAATATTAAGTGTACTGAAAGTCATACTGCTTATCTCTATTATTTTTGCTGCAGCAAAACTCGCTCTGGTTTATTTTCCCCAGTACAGACAATGGAATGAATCGGCCGGGCAACCAAAAAAGCCCGGAGAGACAAAGCTTGAGGCGGATTCCCTGAAACAGCCCAAAAGAGTGATGACCTCTGAGGATTTTAACAGGTTTGACAGCAAGGATAATGAGGGTAGTGCATCAGAGCAGTATGAAAACCGCGATGGCAGGACTAAAGCAGCGGGTCATAAAAATGCAGGTGAAAGCAATCAGCAGGAAGAATTTTTCCTGACAATCGATGATGTTATGGCTGCCCGGAATGTCAGCCTTAATGACAGGCTTTCCGCAATAGCAATTGCAGGTAAAATCAACAAAGCGGATATGGAGAAGATATATGGAATGGCAAAGGATGGGTTGACCTATAGAGAGATACAGGAAATAAAAAGAATTCTGGAGAATAATCTGAGCAAAGAAGACATGAACAGGATTGAAGCCCTGCTTCAGAAATACAAACAGTCAAGCCTGCCATAGACACACGCTCCCTATCTATCTTCCCCTCACTTCGAGGGGAAGAAAAAGAAGGGCTCTGAAGAGAGCGGCTGGGGGAGTGGGAACCCTCACCCTCTTATCCCTCTCCCATGGGTCTGGTAGAAGAAAGATATGCAGGCTTTTTAGAACCTGATAAGTAGCTAACAGGCTGAGCCCCGGTTCCTCCCCTTGAATTGAGGGGAGGCTAGGAGGGGAGCGGTATTTGAGGGACAGCTCCCTGCCCCTACAACTTCTATTCTATCTCCTGTATCTTGTATTCCTGGGTGCCAAGACCGCGTTTTTCCAGCTCTCTCAACTGGATGAAGGGGTTCTTTCCGTGCAGCCTTTCAAAGAGGTGGCCTTCGGTTCCAAGCTCGAAGCCCTGTGGAATGCCATTTAGAATCAGGTTTTCCACCTTTATGGAATCCAGGCAGGCGCGTTCTATTGCCACCAGATCCTGGGAGGCCATGATACCTATATCAGGCACAAGCGCCGGTGTTGTAAGACCCCAGCAGTCACAAAGGGCGGTAATGTTTGTAAGGAAATTGATATAGAAAACATGCCCGGGATCAAAGCTCTTTAATACGGTTTCCGTGCAAACTGCCATACCTGTCTGGAAATCTTCATACTGCTGTGCATTCATGGTGATGGCACCGCTTGGGCATACTTTGACGCAGTGCTGGCAGCATGTGCAATGGTGGTAATTGACGGAATATTTATTCTCTTTGTCAAATTTATTTGCATCATGATTGCAGCTGTTTATGCAAAGCTCACAGTGTGTGCAAAGATCCTCATCCCATTCGAGGCCGCCTTCGAGGCTATGTATCTGAAACCGTGTCCTGTCGGTGACGCAGCCCATTGCTATGTTTTTGCAGGCTCCGCCGTATCCGCAGGAGCCGTGGCCTTTTACATGTGAAAGGTCTATCATAACCTCTGCATCATGTATATGACCGGCTATGTCGACATTCTTGAAGGCTTTGAAATCCACATCCCTGGGATAGAAATACTTTCCGGCAATACCGCAGGCGTCAACAATAGGGACTCCCAGAAATTCTTCGGTATATCCGCGGCTTCTCGCCCCTCTTACTTCCTGGTCGGTGATGAACACCTTTGCACCGTAATGCTTCAGTTTATCAACAAGTATTTTGACAAACAAGGGATGGATGGTGGAATAGCCTATTCTTCTTCCCATATGCATTTTAATAACGGTCAATTTACCCTTTACCGTATTCTCC
>CALMWN010000395.1 GCA_937873555.1 uncultured Clostridia bacterium | reverse complement strand
TGAAATATCTTAGAGCCACGTGTTTTATTCCATATGCATTATCAGCCCATTTTAAAGCCTTCTCTACAGCAAGTTTGGTTTCTCCGTATGGGTTTATAGGCTGTGTCGGGTCAGTCTCGCGTATGGGTATGCTTTGAGGCATACCATAAGTAGCCGCTGTTGAAGAAAACACAATTCTCATGACCCCCGCTTCCTTCATTGCTGAAAGCAGATTCAAGGTGGATATGACATTATTGTTATAGTACTTTAACGGGTCTGCAACACTTTCCCCAACCTCTATGTAAGCGGCAAAATGTATCACAGACTCAATGTCATTGTCTCTGAATACTACTTTCAAGAATTCTTTATCCCTAAGATCCCCAACAAGCAGCTTGCCTCCCAGCAAGGCTTTTCTGTGCCCTTTTTCGAGGTTGTCCAATACAATAACCTCTTCTCCCCTGTCTATCAATTCTGCAACCGTATGGCTTCCGATATACCCTGCTCCGCCAACCACCAATACCGGCATCTTGAATCACTCTCCCGTGTCAAAGTCCATTTGGATTTTCAAATAAGATTATACCAATGCGGTCAGTTAAAGACAACAGATTTTTTCCCTACCCGAATAAAAGATATTCTGCTACATGCAATTTTATAAACCCATCCTGCGCGTATATGCCATGTTTATCCAAATCATTTCCAATTGACAAGGCGTTACCCTAACAATTATAATTAAGTTAATGGAAACAGAGCTTTCACAAAGTCAGGCAAATAGAACCTTTTATTGTTCCAATCCAGGTAATTCTTCATAAACTTTGCACATCACAATCAGGTTCTGATGTGCACCAGGCTGGAAAGTTATGTAACATTGGTATAAATGCTGGCAATTTTTATAATGTTAAGGATTTTTGATAGCTGCAGTTTGTAACAGACGTAGTTCATACAGTACAAAAATAACAGCTAAGGAGTGAACAATATTGAAGGATACAATATTGGACGAATTCCAGGACACGGTGATTGAGCTTCTTGTACGGAACAAGAGTATAATTGACTTGATCACAAAGTACCAGGATTCTAATGCAAGGGTTAATCGCGCAATCGTAAAATCGGTAACACAATGCGGGTGTATCAAAGTGCATGCAAAGAAGCAGGCTTTTCCGGAAGACGGTACTTTTGAAGAGATCCGCAACTCTATGAAAACCCACCTGGAAGGAAAATTGTGTGAAAGCTGCAGGGACCTTATTGAAAAGGATATAGGAAGAAATCTTTTTTATCTGGCTTCAATATGTAACACTCTTGACTTGAATCTCTATGATATAATGCTGAAAGAGCACGAAAGATTGAAAATGCTTGGTAAATACAGCTTAAGATAGATATGCGGCAAACAGTGTTCGGTTCAATTGAGAATACGGTCACTGTTTGTTTTTTGCATGATTATCCGTATAAAGAGTTATAATTTACCGTGAGCCATGACCTTCCGGACTTTATCCCATATTCTGCCGTCCGGCTTATAAATCGGTAATTTCAGATATTTTCTACCGCATATGAATTCTTACTTAACAGAATCTGATCCTGGACCCGCTTGATACCTTCCTTGATTGTGCGTGCCCTAACCTCTCCGATTCCCTCAACATCATCCAATTCCTCAATGGATGCTCTGAGTATTCCCTTGAAATTGAAAAAAGTATTCACGAGGTTTTTCATAACCGGCATTGGAAGCCTCGGCACCTTGCTCATTATTCTATAGCCTTTCGGTGATACATTTATATCCAGGCTGCTTACCCCGCCACAGTATCCTAAAACGCGGCATATGGCGGTAAGATTCATCAGTTCTTCATAGTTGAAAAGTCTTATCTGCCTCTGCATTTCCTCAGCAGTTTTGCTGTTTTCTTCAGTCATATAATCCTCTACAACCATGAGACCATCCTGTTCGATATTGGCAAGCAGTTCCTCCATTTGCATGCTTATCAGTCTGCCTTCATTTCCAAGCTCACATGTATATCTGTCAATCTCCGCAACAACCCTCATGAACATTTCGGTCCTTTGTATGACAAAGGCTACATCATCCAGGGTAACAATATCTTCAAATTCCAGAACGCTAAGGTTGTTCATCGCACTGTCTAGGACCGCCTTGTATTTTTCAAGGGTCTGAAGCGCCTGGTTCGCTCTTGTCAGTATGGTTGGCGTATCCCTCAGGATATATTTTCTGCTCCCCTTGTAAACGGTTATTATATTACGTCTCTGGGAAATACATACAACAACCTCTCCGGTCTGTTTTGCCATTCTTTCGGCAGTTCTGTGCCGTGTTCCGGTTTCTTCGGTGGGTATTGACGAGTCAGGTATAAGTTGAGAGTTTGCATATAAAATCTTTTTATGGTCTTTGCTTATAACAATTGCTCCGTCCATCTTGGCCAGCTCATAAATGTGTGCGGGGGAATATTCCTTGTTTATAAGGAAGCCGCCGTCAAGAGTTCCAAGTACCTCCTGCGAGTCTCCAACAACAATCAGGGCTCCGGTCCTGGCTCTCAGAATATTTTCCAAGCCCTCCCTAAGCGGTGTGCCCGGTGCCATGCTCCTTAAAATTTCAAGCATTTCATTATCCTTCATTCTCTCTTCCCGCATACCCATCCTCCAAACTTTCCTATAACATTATATCCAGAGCTTCCTGTACATTTTCAACCGCGGTAATATTAATACCTCCGATATCCCTGAACTGCTTTATCACCTTCATATTTCCCGAGGGAACAATACATCTTTTAAAACCTATCCTCTGTGCCTCCATAATTCTTTTGTCTATTTGGCTTACTGCCCTGATTTCTCCGGTCAGGCCAACCTCACCTATCATTACCGTCCCTTCATCAACAGCGACATTTCTGAAGCTGGAAGCAATAGCCCCGATAATGCCGAGGTCACAGGCCGGTTCATCAATCTTCAATCCCCCGACAACATTTACATAGGCGTCATGGTTATGCAGCTGCATTCCGACCCTCTTTTCGAGCACAGCCATTAAAAGCGTTATCCTGTTGTAGTCAATTCCGGTTGCCATACGCCTGGGCATACCGAAGTTTGTGGCGCATACCAGTGCCTGGATCTCTATGAGCATGGGTCTTGTACCTTCAACACTTGAAACTACCACAGAGCCGGGCACACTTTGGGACCTTCCGGAAAGCATAACCATCGATGGGTTGTCTACTTCTGCAAGTCCAGTATCACGCATTTCAAATATCCCTATCTCATTGGTAGACCCGAACCTGTTTTTTACCGCCCTCAGAACCCTGTAGCTCAAGTGCCTTTCCCCTTCAAAATACAGTACCGTATCAACCATGTGCTCCAGCACTCTTGGTCCTGCAATTGCACCTTCCTTGGTTACATGGCCCACTATTATGACTGTTATATTTGAATTTTTTGCTATATTCATAAGCCCTGAAGTTACATCCCTCACCTGGCTGACACTTCCAGGGGCTGAAGACAGCTGATCGTCAAACATGGTCTGGATGGAGTCTATGATGATAAGATCGGGCTTCTCCCTTTTGACCAGCTTTTCGATTAACCTGAAATTTGTCTCGGACACCATCAGCAGATTGGCATTTTTTATATTTAGTCTATCGGCTCTCAGCTTTATCTGCTTTATGGATTCTTCTCCCGAAATATAAAGAATCCTGGAAATTGCCGTGATACCGTTACATACCTGAAGCAGTAATGTAGACTTCCCAATGCCGGGGTCACCGCCAACCAGGATGAGTGATCCCTTTACCGCCCCGCCTCCAAGAACACGGTCCAATTCCCTTATTCCCGTCGTATAACGTTCTTCGCTGTCAACCTGAATATCATTGATGCTTACAGGTTTGATATCGCGGATGTTGCCGCTGCCGCCAGTCTTTGCATTACCTTCCTGAAGTTCCTCGACAAAGGTGTTCCACCGGTTGCATGCAGGGCATTTGCCCAGCCACCCTACAGATTCGTATCCACATTCCTGACATACAAAATTAGACTTTAGCTTTGCCATTTCAAACTCCGTTTAATATCAGCAAGACATAGCCTCCCCCGGTTGTCAGGCACTCTCTGCAGCAATGCCCGATAAATACACAGGTTTGAATTTACGAATTGCTAATTATATACCACTCATTTTAAAATCTGTCGCAATTTAAAAGATACGTCATATTATAATATTCCCTCATAAGCCCATAAAATCCGGTTTTATAACTGAGTCCGGCGTTATGCGGAACATAAAAAGCCTTTAGAAAGCTTCCGCCTCGACAAGCTCGAAAAGTACCAGCACAAACATAGCGTGTGACCAGGTCAGAGGAATTATCCACGCCGGTCTTCCATCATCCTTTCCCACCTGTTCAGGCAGCAGATCCAGGCTTGTACGTCCTCTCACAGCCCATTCGAAATACTTTTTCGCCGCATCGAAGTTTTTTCTCCTGATATGATACAAAGCAACCCAAAGGGTAGTTAATATCCATGGATTTCCCCCGATATAGTTATCACTCTCATACCTTTTTATTCCGCCCGTGCCATGCGAAGTGAGTGCCTGTTCTATGGCATTAACGGTATTTTCAACTCTAGGGTCATTGAAATCGAAAACCTCAAAAGGAATTGAAACTCCCAGCAGGCTCACATCAATCATACCGTCTTCAAGGGTGACATCTCTCCGGTAGCCCTTGGAATTTACCGGTATAACCAACGTATTTGACGAATGCTCCCTTCCCCAGGGATTGAGCTTTACACGGATGCTTCTTAAGAAGCGCCCGTATTCTTCCTTCCAGAGGTTTTTCCCTATAGATTCCCTGAGATTCTTTGCAGCAGCATCCCATCTCTCAATGACTTCCTCTTGTTTACCCAATATCCCTGCGATGCTGCTTCCCGCTCTGATTCCTCCATAAACGGCAGCAGAGGAATATGCATGTTCGCCAATCCTTTCCTCCCATAAATCGTAGCTTGGCTTTGGAAGTCCGGTTTCTTCATCAATAAAACCAAGCATGTATTCTACACCCCTTTGTACGCTGTCCCACATTCTGTCCAGGAAGTTCCTGTTCCCTGTCACCTTATAGTGCTCATACATTCCCCATATGAGAGTCCCTGTTTCATCTATCTGCAATCCCCACGACGGGGCCAGATTTCCATCCATATGGTATCTTTGCTGCCAGGAGCCGTCTTCATCCTGCACCTGTACAGACCAATCGTAAAATCTATCCACCGCATCCGTAAGGCCGCACTTGTCCAGCGCCCCGGTAATAAACGCTGCATCTCTTCCCCAACAGTAGGCATACCTTCCACATCTGGTAAAGCCCTCATCTATTTCGGGCGCTGCCAGAAGTCCCCCTGTACTTTCATCCGACATAAGCCTGAAAACCAGCAAAGACCTCTTGTATAACTCATCAATTTCAACATTACCGGTATTGACTGAAACTGCATTATTCAGAAAATCAATCCAATACTTTCTGGTGTTTTCCAGGTGCTGCCTTGGATCTGAAGCGTCAACCCAATGGATAAGCTGCTTCACTTCCTTCAAGGTATGGCCGGCACATATGGCAACCGTAAATTGTTTTATCTCACCTGCCTTGAATAATCCCAAGTCCCAGGAAACCGCTCCATCAGGCATCATCCCTATGCTGTCATAGCCCTTGAGCTCTCCGCTCCTGGCTGCTTCAACAGCATTGTTGCCCAGCTGGAATTGATGTGCTGCCCTGGTTGCAGAGATCGAAACATAATACCCGTGCCTGTAATGTATCAGTGCTTCACACCCAAAATCAAACAACGTGCTCCTTACATCAGGAGTAGTGGTTATACAGGAGGAGTATGCAACAAACCCCAGAGCCGTCTCGTGATTACCAATGTTCTGTATGTCATAATGTCTGAACAGTACGTCCCTGTCCGGGTGACAGAAATCAGTCTGAACAACCTTAAGACCTTTATCATGGTTTAAATGCTCGGTAACCAGTACGTTTGTGTCTTTCATATAATACTGGCTGTGCTGCCATATTCCGTCGCTAAGCCATGTGGTACTGCAGCTGCAACCTGTTGTAAAAATTCCATAAAGCATTTGTTCAATGTGTTGTGGGTAATCTATATTAGGCCAGAACAATCTGACCAGTTCTCCCTTGTCTGTCAAACAGCCCAACATACGAGAGTTACCGATTACCGCGTTGTTGAAATATGTTTTTGTCATTTGCGAACCCCCGTAAAGAAAATTAGTGAATTGCGACACGCCAGGAACTACCTGAATCCAATAATTATCATCATTATAACATATATGTTTAATATTTTGATTATAAATATTTTTCCTTATAAAGTACAAAATAATAGAAGTTATTCATACTAAAGCTTATGGAGTGAGAAAATGCTGTCACAATTAAACAATTTAACATACTTTGTTACACAAATTATACAAATTCTTATATTTATCGCAGGTTGCTACTTCTTTTCAGTTTCCATATTCGGATGGATAAAACAAAAAGAGGAGCCGGCTGAGAACATGAAACCTGAGAAAAATTTTGCGGTTATAATAGCTGCGCACAATGAGGAGCCTGTTATAGCACACATTATTGACAGTCTGAAAATGCAGAATTACCCGGAGAATATGTATGATATATTTGTAATAGCTGACAATTGCACCGATAATACGGCAGAAATAGCAGAAAGCCGGGGTGCACTGGTTTACCGGAGATTTAACACTGAAGAACGGGGGAAAGGCTATGCCCTCGAATGGATGTTTTCCAAGATTTATGCCATGGAAGACAAGTATGACGTAGTCAGCGTCTTCGATGCGGATAATGTGGTATCCCCGAATTTTCTAATGGAAATGAACAAGCAGCTGTGTAACGGGCATAAAGTAGTGCAGGGCTACATTGACAGCAAGAATCCCTTCGATTCGTGGATAACCTGCTCATATTCCATTTCCTTTTGGCTTGCAAACAGGATATTTCAGCTCCCCAGATACTACCTTGGCTTAAGCTGCGGCCTTTGCGGCACAGGCTTCTGTATTGATATCGGTGTATTGAAAAAAATAGGCTGGGGAGCTACCTGCCTTACTGAAGACCTTGAATTTACAATGAAGCTGGCATTGAACGACATTAAAGTGGCCTGGGCACACAACGCCGTCGTTTATGATGAAAAACCGCTGACGCTGATGCAATCATGGCACCAGCGCAAACGCTGGATGCAGGGCCATGCAGACTGCGCCAGCCGTTACCTGAAGCCCTTATTTGCAAAATCCTTCAAGGAATCAAACCTGACAAGCTTCGACTGCGCAATATACCTTTTTCAACCCATCAGGTTCATTTTCATCGGGCTCATCACAGCCATGATGTGGATACAGACGGTATTCCCGGAGTCTCCCTTTTTTAACATCAAATATGTGTTTCCCACTGATGTATGGTATATCTTCATAGTGCTACAGTTTTTCTACGGCCCCACTGTAATTATGGCAGAAAAAAAATTCAATATAAAGGTACTGCTTGGATTCATCATATACCCTTTCTACTGCCTTACCTGGGTACCTATAACCATTCAGGGCTTTCTGAGCAAGAATAACAGAGACTGGCACCATACCGCTCATACAAGGAAAATCAGCATTAATGAGCTGGAAGAGGTGTAGAGTAATTATCTGATGCCACCCACACCTTTATCCCTTCCCTCAAATTGATTAACCCATACACTAAAATAAATATTCCGATAATGGAATAAAAGGGTGCTTTCCTGCTAACCTGCATTTTCCAAAGTTTCTACTTCGTTTATGTCCATCGCCCTGGTATGTAGCGTATGTACCCATTCCCTTTTGTCCCTGTCCTTAAATCCGGATATTACTATCGGAACCCAGGTAAGGTTGTAAACCGGGAAAGTTATGATATATTTCAGTACCTTTCCGGTCATTTTGCCTTCCATAAACACAAACACAACATTAAAATACAGCAATGCTATTATAAACATCGACCACAAAACAGTATCCAACGACATAAAGCCGCCTGAAACAAGATTCAGGGTCATTGCGATCAAGCCAACAATCAAACTGATACCGTTAATGACCACAAGTAAAGGCTGAAGTAAATACAGTGCGCTGTCGAAAGCAACCATATCCTTGTCGTGCAGGGCTTTTAGCAAAAGCTTCCTAAAGAACCTTCTCATACAGTCAAAGTGCCCTTGCATCCAGCGCTTTCTCTGTCTCCATGATTGGGCTATGGTCAAAGGCTTTTCATCATAAATTACCGCTTCATGCGACCAGTATACCTTCATACCCCTCATGACCAGCCTTAATGAAAACTCCAGGTCTTCGGTGAGGCAGGTCGCTCCCCAGCCGAACTCCTTCAATACGGAAGTAGCTACAACAAAGCCGGTCCCGCCCAGTACACAGCTTAGTCCAAGGTAGTACCTCGGAAGTTGGAACAACCTGTTACTAACCCAGAATGCAATTGAATTGTTTCCGGAAATCCATGAATCCGAAGGGTTCTTACTGTCCAGATAGCCCTGTATTACTTTGTGTCCCATGCAAAGCTGCTTGTTCATTTCCATAAGGAAGTTCGGGGATACCAGATTATCCGCGTCCAATACACACACCGCATCATATTTTACTTCCATCTCGAAGATTTTTTTGAACATCCATTCAAGAGAGAATCCCTTCCCTCTTTTAACCGGATCAAATCTTTCACAGACCTTGGCTCCGCACTTTGATGCTATAGCTGCAGTATTGTCACTGCAGTTGTCTGCTATGACAAAAATATCGTAAAGTTCTTTGGGGTATTTCAGACACTTGAGACTGTGCACTATGTTGGAAATAACCTTTTCCTCGTTGTGTGCCGCAACCAGTACTGCAAATCTGCTCACAGGCTTGAAGTTTGAGGCGGGAATTTCCTTTCTCTTCACCCATGCAAACATGGAAATGAATATATAATAAATGAAAATAGTCCATAAAATTATTTGCAAAGTCAAACCTGTATAATGTATAAAGCTTTCCATCAATCTCAAGTTACTAACCAAACTCATTATGTAAGCCTCCCGCGAAACAAAAAACAATTGCGTTATTATAAATTATAAATCTCAATTTAATATAAATTAAGATATTTAACAAAATCACATTGATGGACCAGCGTAGGCCGGTACTGCGAATGAATCTTACAAACCAGCATATGCAGAGGATAATAAAATTTGCATACTTAATATAAAGTATCCTAAATTTAGATATTTTTCAAGTATAATCTGACGCAGAATATCATTGTTTTTTGCTTAATTTTATGTACAACGGGGAAAAATATGCTAAAATTACTAATTAGTACGCTATTGCAATGAATATCTAGAGTTTTACGAACTTTTCCCCATAAAATAAACTTCATAATATAATGCTCATTTCTACAGAGGATGGTGAATGAGTCGGAGAACAGTTCTCCTTGATCAAAATATGATTTGAATATATTATTTACCTCAGCCCAATTTCCGTTACATTAAAAAATTATTGAAGCATGATGAATCCATCATGCTTCAATAATGCCTTTGCTCTACGAAATACTGAAGACGAGATATGATATACCTTTCTATTCAGATAAAGCTACCTGAGACTTCACATCAACTTCTTTCTTGTTCCACAGCTTAATCCATACCCTGATGCTCATAACCACAATAATAGCATCGAGTACGATCAAAACACCTGAGAGGATAGCCAAAAGATTTAGATTCTTGGGCAGGTAGTTGTTAAATATATTTGTGAAGGCAGCATACTGTGTTGTTACGGTTATAAAAACCAAAGGGATCAATGTAATCAATGTGTACTTTTGTTTCCCCATCTTAATCAGTACTGTCGTACCGACTGCCAGGGCGATTGACGCAAGCATCTGGTTTGCAGTCCCAAACAGCGGCCATATGGTCGAAATATTGCCGGTATAGAGCAGATACCCCCATGTAAGTGACATTAATGCACTGAATACCAGTATATTTGGCAACGACGACTTGTTGCTTAAAGGCTTGTACACCTGTCCGGCAAAGTCTTGCAGCAAATACCTTCCTATCCTTGTTCCTGCGTCTATTGTGGTCAAGATGAAAAGGGCTTCAAACATGATCACAAAGTGATACCAATAAGACAAGAGGCCTGTCAAACCGGGTATTTTGTGAAAAATATACGCTATACCCACCGCTAATGAAACTGCTCCGCCTGTCCTTCCGGCCAGTTGCTCGCCAACCATTTGTGAAAGTACGGGAAGCTGGTCTACATGCATTCCGAGCTTGGCAAACACAGCCGGTGCTGAGTTGATTGCAAAGTAGTCAGCAGTGGGAAGTGCCGTTGCTGCAACAAATGCCATCAATGCAACAAAAGATTCTATGAGCATGGAACCGTATCCAATCGGCAGGATGTCCTTTTCATTCTTAATCAGCTTAGGAGTAGTACCAGTACTGATAATGGAATGGAATCCGGATAGTGCACCACAAGCGATGGTAATAAACATAAACGGCCAGACTTTCCCGGGAATTACCGGTCCTCCGCCATTAACAAACTGTGACAGTGCAGGCATTTGAATATCAGGTCTGACTAGAATAACACCTAATGCAAGAATCAGAATAACACCGATTTTCATATAAGTGCTTAAATAATCCCGGGGAAGCAAAAGAAGCCACACTGGAAGCGCTGCTGCGAGAAAACCGTAAACGGCTAGAATCACCGAAAGCTGTTTCTGGCTGAATAAAAACAGATGCGCCAGCGAGGTATGTTCAACATACGGACCTGCAATTACACCAAAAATAACCAGAGCTACGCCAATAACAGTCGCTTCACCAATTTTACCGGGCCTTAGATATTTTAAATAAATGCCTATAAATATTGCTACTGGAATTGTGAAAGCTACAGTGAAGGTCCCCCATACACTGTTGAAAAGAGAATTGACAACCGGTAACCCCAACCCGGCCATGGTTATGATAAGGATAAATATAACTGCAA
>CALMWN010000394.1 GCA_937873555.1 uncultured Clostridia bacterium | reverse complement strand
GTCCACACCTCTTTTAGCCATAGTTTCAACCGGCATGCAGCCTTCGAATACCACCTCTTTTTCGAAGTCCTTTACTTCCGCAAGTTCTGCATTTACAAGTTCATTCCGGAATTTCTCATACCCGTTTCTGTCCATGGGGCAGTTGATGTAGTCATCCGTCCCCCTGTTGTATCTGGCTGCCTTATATGCCTTGGACATGTTTATTGATTCCAGGGTTACTATCGGTGCCGCTGCATCAAAAAAATGCAGGTATTCCTCACCCAGCATCCTGCCTAAATAGTCTGAAAGCCCCGGAGAAGTGAGAGGGCCGGTCGCAACTATTGTCATCTCGTTCCCAGGCAGTTCGGTCACCTCTGTGTTTATTACCGTGATATTGCTGTTGCTTTTAATTGCTTCGGTGACGGACAACGAAAACTTCTCCCTGTCAACAGCCAGTGCTCCACCCGCAGGCACCCGGGTCCTATCTGCAGAATTTATGATAATCGAATCCAGAAGCCTCATTTCTTCCTTTAAGAGCCCAACTGCGTTTTCCAGCTGATCAGAACGCAGGGAATTGCTGCACACCAGCTCTGCAAAACTGTCCAGATGGTGTGCCGGGGTATATGCAGAAGGCTTCATTTCATACAGATTGACCTTTATTCCTCTTTTTGCAATCTGCCATGCCGCTTCACAGCCGGCAAGTCCGGCACCGATAACGTTTATATGTTCCAACATCGAAATCCCTCTCATTATATTTTATTTTTCCTTGACCGGATCCTTGAGGCTGTCAGCCGCAAACAATCCGGCTTGTAATTGCAGCAAAAATATCAAAACAGGCGGGGATTACCCCGCCCGCGCTTTACTATTCTATTTCTCTTCTCTCATATAGTCACAGCTCTCATTGCTGCATTTCAACTGGCTTTTCTTTCCGGTATACTTTCTCACCAGGAAATTGCCGCATTTAGGACAGCTCTCCCTGGTAGGTTTGTCCCAGGTCATGAAGCTGCAGGTGGGATTGTTCTCACAGCCCAAATATCTCTTGCCTCTCTTGCTCTTCTTCAAAAGAACCTTACCGCCGCATTTGGGACAGTTTACACCTGCCTCCTCCAGAATTGGTTTTGCATTCCTGCATTCCGGAAATCCCGGGCAGGCAAGGAACTTGCCGAACCTGCCGTGTTTTATCACCATGTTCCTTCCACATTTTTCACATTTTATATCAGTGACTTCATCAGGTACATCTACATGTTCGATATTTGATTCCGCATCTTTCAGCACATGATCAAACTGTCCGTAGAATTCCTTCATGACCTCAACCCAGTCCTTGTCCCCTTCTTCCACGTCATCAAGCTGCTTCTCCATCAGTGCTGTAAATTGTACATCCACTATATCCTTGAAGTAGTTTTTCATAAGCTCGGTGACTATCCTCCCGAGCTCTGTAGGAACCAGGAATTTGTTTTCGCGTTCCACATACCCGCGGGCCTGGATTGTTGAGATGGTAGGCGCATAGGTGCTTGGCCTGCCTATCCCTTTTTCCTCAAGTGCTTTTACGAGAGTCGCTTCGGTATATCTTGAAGGCGGCTGGGTGAAATGCTGCTTTGGTTCAATCTTTTTGAGCTTCACTTCTTCCCCTTCCGCAAGCTCCGGGATATTGGCCTCCCCATCCTCCGTGTCCTCATCCCTGCCTTCTATATAAACCCCCATAAATCCTGGAAATTTGACTTTTGAGCCTGCTGCCTTGAAGATATATCCAGAGGCTTCTATATCGACGTTCAAGGTGTCATATACCGCTGAAGCCATCTGACTCGCTATGAAACGCTCCCAAATAAGCTTGTAAAGCTTGTATTGCTCACTGCTTAAGGAATCCTTTACGGATTCCGGAAGCATGGAAACATAGGTAGGTCTGATAGCTTCATGCGCATCCTGTGATGCGGAGCGGTTCTTGTATACCCTGAATTCATCGGGAACATATTTGTCTCCATATTTGTCCCTGATTAAAGCTTTGGCCTCCTGCTGGGCTTCAGAGGAAATCCTTGTTGAATCTGTACGGATATAGGTAACCAATCCAACTGCTCCATGGCCCTTTACTTCAATACCTTCATAAAGCTGCTGGGCAACCATCATGGTTCTTCTGGTAGTAAAGCCCATCTTTCTGGCCGCTTCCTGCTGAAGCGTGCTGGTGGTGAACGGAGCAGCAGGAGATTTCTTTTTCTCGCCTTTTTTTACCTTCTGTACAATATATCTGGCTTTGTCCAGATCTTTGAGTATTTTATCAACCTGATCCTGATTCTTAAGCTCAATTTTTTCCTTTACGCTTCCATGAAACTTGGCTTCAAAAGTAGCCGGAGGCTTCTGTTTAGCCAATTTCGCCCCTATGGTCCAGTATTCTTCCGGTACGAATTTTTCTATTTCCTCTTCCCTGTCGCAAATCAATCTGGTCGCTACCGATTGTACTCTGCCTGCACTTAAGCCTTTCCTTACCTTTCTCCATAAAATGGGGCTTATCTTATAGCCCACGATCCTGTCCAGGACCCTTCTTGCCTGCTGGGCATCCACAAGGTTCATATCAATTTCCCTTGGTGATTTGATTGCGTTTTTCACTGCATTTTTTGTTATTTCATTGAATGTTATCCTGCATTTTTGAGTTTCTTCTATATTCAGTAGGTTGGCCAAATGCCAGGAAATCGCTTCCCCCTCACGGTCGGGGTCTGTTGCCAGGAAAACCCTCTGGGCATTCTTTGCCTCCTTTTTCAGCTTGCTCAGTAAATCTCCCTTTCCACGTATTGTGATGTACTTAGGTTCAAAATTGTTTTCAATGTCAATACCCATCTGACTTTTCGGCAAGTCTCTCACATGTCCCACAGAGGCTTCAATTTTATAACCCTTCCCTAAAAACTTCCCGATGGTTTTTGCTTTTGCGGGTGATTCAACAATTACCAAGTATTCTGACATTTCATTCCTCCATTGGATTGAAGCCGGCAGAAATCACTATTTTGGCTTCAATATCAATTTTATTGGTTTTCAGTCTTTTATTCCATCGACTATCAATTATATAACATATTCCTGAAAATTTATCCATAGTATTTTATTCATTTATCTCAAAAATTTTACCTGGCAGCTGTTTAATTATTCCGTTCAGCTCCATCATAAATAACATGGAATTTATATCCTGCATGCAAAAACCGCTTTTTTCCGCCAGCATATCTATATGCATGGGTTCATTATCCAGTATATCAACTATTACCTTTTCCCTTTCATTCAGACATTCATGCATGAACCTGACGGAAACCCTGCAGGCACTGCCGTTTTGCTTTTTATATGTACCGGCAATCCCTGTTTCCGAGAGGTTGAAGCAGCTAAGCTCTTCCAGTATATCTTCAATACAGGTAACAAGTTTTGCTCCATCCTTGATCAATTTGTTTGTGCCTTTACTGGTGCTGCTGTTAACATTGCCGGGAACGGCAAAAACCTCTCTTCCCTGCTCCAGCGCGTAATTTGCAGTGATAAGCGATCCGCTCTTCTCATGTGCCTCAACAATTACCACTCCAAGAGACATTCCGCTGATTATCCTGTTCCTTGCAGGAAAATTAACCGGTTTTGGAGGATATCCGGGAAGGTATTCGGATATCAATGCAC
>CALMWN010000393.1 GCA_937873555.1 uncultured Clostridia bacterium | reverse complement strand
CACTATCCTCTTCGTCGGCAGCGTCAGATGTGTATAAGAGACAGCTTTTACACTGAAAACGGCTTTTAACCGTTAATTAAATGAAGTCACTATTGTGTAATCAGACAACTCTGTTTACACAAAAAGGTTCTGATGAAAATCCACTAATATTTATCGTTATTCTAACATTCGTTCAAGGATTGCAACATCTTTAGGTCCTAGAGAAATCATTTTTTCTGCAGCTTTCTCAGTCAACAGATTTGTATATTTCATGTTTTTAAGATCAATACTTACTTCAAAATTGTTATGATTCAAAATAAAGGTGAATTCTCTTTTATCCTTAAACCTCTGGCTAACTTCTACCCCCTCATCAACCATCATAGGAGACGAAATTCCTTTTTTATAGCAAAGATATTTGATAAATTCATTTATAAAACCCTGTTCAGGGTCTGAAGCAATGTAGTAGGCTTTTCCTTTGCCAAAGCTGTTTTCCGTAAGTACTGGCATCCCCGCATAGAAGTCCTTGCCGTAAACAGCTAAGGCGTTTGCTCCTTCCAGATGGATAAGGTCGCACAGCATACCACAGCTGTACCCACCCTGAAGATTTCCCACAGGCTCCTTCATAACAATGCTGTTCTTCATGTCAGGAGTTAATGCATCGATTTCTTCTGCCCATATACCCAAAATCTTTCTTAATTCCCCGGGGTACCCACCAAGCTTCACCAGATCGTTCTCGTTTACGATACCGCTAAAGAACGTAGTTACGAAGGTTCCCCCGTTTTTTACGAACTGGTGGATATTTTCCGCTACACCTGCTTTGACCATATAAAGCACTGGTGCTACTACAATGTCGTATTTGGAAAGGTCTGCATCCGGTTTCACCATATCTATGGGAACATTAAGATCATAAAATGCTTTATAATATTTCTCAATCTGTTCCACGTATTTTAATTCACGGCTGGGGCCACTTGAAAACTCAACAGCCCACCAATTATCCCAACCAAACATGATTGCTGCTTTTGAACGAATCCGTGAATCCAGTATCCTGTCACCAAGAGCTTTAAGCTCTTTACCAAGTTGCGCACATTCTTTGAAGACACGTGTATTTTCATGACCCACATGCTCTATTAAAGCGCCATGGTACTTCTCACTGGCTCCAAAAGAACGTCTTAGTTGGAAAAACATAACCGTATCAGCCCCGTGAGCTACTGCCTGGTAACTCCATAGTCTCATAACTCCCGGCCTTTTCAAGCTGTTATAAGGCTGCCAATTCTGTTGGCTGGGCGTTTGCTCCATCAACATGAAGGGCAGCCCGTCCTTCAGTCCCCTCATCAGATCGTGCCTCATGGCAATATTGCTTGTCTGATCATTCATCGCAGGGTAGTTGTCCCATGAAATAATGTCCAGGTGTTCAGCCCACTTAAAGTAATCAAAAGGTTTGAATGTCCCCATCAGGTTTGTTGTAATCGGAATGTCGGGGGTTATGCTCTTTATAGCCTCATATTCACCCTTGTAGCATTCAAGGCTTGAATCGGACATAAACCTGTTATAATCCAATGAAATACCCTGGAAGCAGGTATAATCCCTTGGGTAGCCTAAAAATACGCCCTTTCCCATCTCATTCAGATAAGATGGCGGAACAATCTCATCCCAATCATATACGGTATGTCCCCAGAAACTCATGTTCCATCTCTTATTCACTTCTTCGATAGTACCATACCTGTCTTTGAGCCATGTTCTGAATTCCTCAGCACAGTTGTCACAATAACAATAAGTTCCGTATTCATTGCCAATATGCCAAACCAGAAGTGCCGGATGATTCTCATATCTTTCGGCAAGTTTTTTCGCCAGCTCCGTTGAAAATTTCCGGTACACCCTGCTATTAGGGCAGAAGTTGACTCTGGATCCATGCTTGCGCTTTCTCCCCTCAATGTCTACCGGAAGAATTTCCGGATACTTTTTCGACATCCATGCAGGCTGTGCAGCTGTTGAAGTTGCAAGACACGCATATATTCCGTTATCCGCAATAAGATCAAGGATTTTGTCCAGCCATTCAAAATCGAATACATCCTCAGAAGGTTGAAGTTTGGCCCAACTGAATACCGGAACCGTAACTATATTGATACCAGCCTGTTTAAACAGGCTCATATCTGTCTCTTATACACATCTGACGCTGCCGACGAAGAGGATAGTG
>CALMWN010000392.1 GCA_937873555.1 uncultured Clostridia bacterium | reverse complement strand
TATAAGAGACAGGTAGTATTAACCCTTCATTGACAAAAAAATTTTTCACTATTTTAAAAGAGCACTCCATTAAAATATTTATGTAAACTTCAATGTGTATTCTGAATATATTACATTATCAGTATTATTGATTTTTAGTTCTGTATGTGAATGGGGGTGTTCTAATTGCGTATATACGTTGTAAAACCTGGTGATTCTGTATGGTCCATATCAAGAACATTCGGTGTAAGTATGGAAAGTATTACAACGGTAAATGGGTTACAGGAAATTCCAGGCCTTGTAATCGGTCAGGCATTGGTTATTCCTACCCGGGAGAGAACTTATGTAGTTCAACCTGGTGATTCAATTTGGGCTATTGCTCAAAGATTTAATGTTTCAGTTTATAGTATTGCATCGTTAAATTCTATCTCTGCACCTTATTCCATTTATCCTGGAATGACGTTAAGGATTCCTGAAAAATCAAAAAATTACGGATTTATCGAGGTGAACACATATATTGAGCCGTCTACAAGTGAAAACGAAACACGGGTTATAAATGAAGTAGGAAGTTATTTAACATATCTAAGCCCCTTTAGTTATCGGGTAACTGAAGATGGGAGTCTTATAACTATCAATGATGAAACCATTTTAGCAGCAGCAAGAAGATATAGAGATGCACCATTGATGGTGATTACAAACTTTAAAGGAGGAACCTTTGACACCGATCTGGGACACACTATTCTGACAAGCAGTACCATACAACAGAATGTTATTAATAATGTTCTTAGTATTATGAGAAATAAGGGTTATTATGGGTTGAATATAGACTTTGAGAGAATATCTCCTGATGACAAAGAACTATATAATGATTTCTTGCGGAAGGTAGTTGCTGCCCTGCGTCCTTTGAACTACCCTGTAGCGACAGCGCTTGCCCCAAAAACATCAGCCGGTCAGGTAGGAGCATGGTACGGAGCACACGATTACCGGGCTCATGGGGAGATTGTCGACTTTGTTATCTTAATGACCTATGAGTGGGGTTGGTCCGGCGGCCCGCCAATGCCGGTTGCTCCAATCGATCAGGTTAGAGCAGTATTAAATTTTGCGGTTTCAGTTATACCCAGGAAAAAGATTATGATGGGTATGCCCTTGTATGGGTATGATTGGACTTTGCCATATATGCCACATGGAGCATATGCGGCTCGCGTAAGCCCTCAGGATACTTATACTATAGCATATAGGCGTGGTGCAGTAGTAAAATATGACTATAGGTCAGAATCTCCCTATATAAACTATACCGATGAAAGAGGAGTACAGCACATCATATGGTTTGAAGATGCAAGAAGCGTTCAAGCGAAATTCCGTATGGCAAGTGAATATGGATTAAGAGGAGTGAGCTACTGGGAGCTTGGATCATCTTTTCCGCAAAACTGGTATGTACTTGATGACATGTTCCAGATTACCAAAGTTATAACTTGATATATGTAATGCACGTTCAAGCCAACCAAGAAATTTATTTACAAAAAACAGATGCTGTCGACAGCATCTGTTTTTTCAATGTGCATTTTATTTCATTTTACATGTCATTCAAATTTTCAAGAGTACATATAAGAATTTCCACAACATAAGAAACGTCCCATCTTACAAAATTCTATCCAGCCAGTCAATGAAGCCTTCCGAAAATTCATGCACACCGTCAAAAATTTCAACTTCTATTTTATCCGCCATGTGTGACTTGCCATATATCCTCTTGATAAATTCAATTGATTTTTCCGCTCCATGTAACGGGTATATGGGGTCATTTTTACCGCAGCTTAAAAACATGGGCTTTGGGAATGCCAGAGAGATTATATGCGGCATCTCCCCTATGCTTAAGATATCAGGGACAAAGTTGTCAACACAGTGGTGCATCGCCATTATGGAATCCTTAAACATATTGGTATAGCAGCTTATGACGTTGGCTTTCATCCTGTCGTCAAACGCCGCATACAACGAGCATACCGTACCGCCTCCGGATATCCCGAGCGTCGCAAAGTCAGAAATTTTATACTTGTCAAGCATGTAATCCGTCAGTTTCATAGCCTGGAATATTCTCAAACCCAGCGCTGTCATACCGTACATGAGAAGTTGAGTGGAAATGGCATAGCAGCCGCTTTCTTCCGGCTGTTTAAAGGAGTCCATTTTAAAATCCCCAAAGCCGACAGGCTCGAACATAAATACAGTATAGCCCCTTTTTGCAAGAGTCAGCGGAATATTTTTATGGTACGCCCTTGGCTCCCTGATTTCGAAACAATCCCTGCACCCTCCCTTGCCATGCCCGTGGCAATATAAAATTGCCTTTTCGCTCCCGTTATTCGATTTTCTGGCATTTGCTTCAGGTCTGACGACATAGAAGGACATCTTAAGAAACGGCAATATTTCCATGCTCAAGCTTTCTATTGTATAATCGCTGAATTCCTGAATTCCAAAAGTCTCTACAGACACAGGATGATTTATTGCTTCAAGCCTGTCGATGCCAAGGCGTTTTTTAAGTTCAGACCTTTTCTGGCTTTTGACAGCTGCAAACTGCTCTATACTGCTTGCTTCCAAGGCATTTTCCTTCATTGCAAGGTTCTGGTAAAGCCAGTTGAAGAACCCGTCAACCTTAAATTCCATAATTATTCCCTCCACACAATCTAAAATAGTTTTTCTTCATGCAAATATCTATTTTCGCCTC
>CALMWN010000391.1 GCA_937873555.1 uncultured Clostridia bacterium | reverse complement strand
CATAAGGGGAACGGTACCCACACTGAATAAGAACATGGATATCGCCCCGGCAGCGAAGCTACCCGTTCCTAAAGCATATAATTGCATGGCCTGCAGCGGCCCGCACGGCATCAGGCCATTCAATAATCCTATATAGAAAGGCCCGTGCTTCCCATTGTTGGTGTATACCTTATTGCCGAATATTTTAGGCATCCTCGGATTGAATTTCCTAAGCCATGGAAATACATTGAGCATATTGAGGCCCATGATGACCATAAATGCGCCCGATATAATGGCTACAGTCCCTTTCGCTGCACCTGAAAAACTGACGACAGATCCCAATGCTCCCACGATACCTCCAATGATGGTATACGATACAACCCTTCCCATATTGTATAGGAAGCTCGGTTTTAACCTTGAAAATCGGGATACCCCTTCTTCAAACTTGTATGAGACACATTGGGAGAGATTTATCCCTCCGCACATGGCAATGCAGTGAAGTGAAGTCAATACGCCAACAACAAAAAGGATCCCATAACCCATAGATTGATCTACTTGGGGGATGAAGTTAAAGCCTATTGTATTTTTTATGATCAGATAAAGTGCAAAGAGAATCATTCCGATTCCAAGCAACTGGTTGATGCTCGTCTTATCTCCGGAGGCATCCCCCATATCTCTTTTGCCGGAAATGGCAGCCATACCAGGCTTGTTTTCCACTTTATAGTCCAGCTTTTCAATGGTGCCAATAATCGTTTCCAAGCTTAAACTGTTTGCATCGTACGTAACATAGACGTTGGAGTTGCTATACATTGCCTTGACTTCCAGCACACCGTCCAATTTTTTCAAAACATTTTCTATCCTCATTTCACAACTGGCACAGGTCATTCCCTCTATCCGGAGAATCTTTTTAACCAATTTCTGTTCCATAACATGCCTCCACGCATTAAGCAACGTGCTTAATATCTGAAATCAACAAGATACTAAGTATTGTACTAACCAATTGTGAAGATTTTATGAAGAAACGACCAAAAAAGCATTACTTTTGCATTTTTTTGTTCGATCCCCTCGGTTTTACTCTCCTGGCATTTTACTATAGGCTCATTCCAGTAATAGCTGTTTTCCTGCCAATCAATGAAAAAAACCGAGCATATATCGGCAACTTTCTTTTGACTATTATAAATTCAGTAAGGACACATAATAGAAAAGACTTCTAGTATAACCTCAAAATTCTGTGCGGGTTATGTAGAAGTCTTTTTTAAATAGTGAAAACTAGACTATATTCTCCCGGTTATGACATCATCTCGAAAAAGCTATACCATTGCAACAAAACCTAAAGAATAGTTATCAGTGATTCATATTAGAATCAGTACCAATACTAACCCGCTTTTCTTGACCAGCCTTTCTACATCTACTGTTTATCCTTAATGACAGTTAGAATTCCTCTCCTTGCCGTTACCTTCCTTTTTTCTCATTAATGGAATCATTAGCAAATGCATCAAAGGGCAAAGTAATACAGCCGCAACACCCAGTGTGTTTCCGGTGAGTGTTCCTTGCGTCCTTGCAAAATACAAAACTCCCAATACGGCGATAGGTAAGGTACAGCATAAGATCATAAGTATGCTATGAAATTTACTTTTTTTGCAGTCGTGACCCATCATAGAAATCTCCTCCTGTTTATTCTCGCTTTACAGCTTTATTTTAGTAAATCTATGTGGAGA
>CALMWN010000390.1 GCA_937873555.1 uncultured Clostridia bacterium | reverse complement strand
ATTGCAAGAAGTGCAGCTACAAGCAATATCAGTATCTTCACAAGTCCTGGAGCGGTATTTATGCTTATAAAAAGTGACTGGTACATGAGCCATTCACTTACGAATCCATTGAAGGGCGGTAGTGCGGAGATGGATAACGCACCTATAAGGAAGAAAAGAGCAGTATAGGGCATTTTTTTGATCAGTCCTCCAAGCTTTTCCATGTTTCTTGTTTTAGCGGAGTAATGAACAGCACCCGCTCCAAGAAATAAAAGCCCTTTGAAAAGAGTATGGTTGAAAATATGGAATAATGCTGCAGTAAGAGCAAGCAGGGATAAACCTGTGTGCCCGCCTGCATTTGCATAGACTGAAAGGCCTATTCCAATAAGTATGATACCGATGTTTTCCACACTGGAGTATGCCAGAAGCCTTTTAATGTCGATTTCCAGAAGTGCATATGCAATTCCAAGTATGGTTGAAACTCCCCCGGCAATAAGAATTGCATTCCCCCACCACAGGAACTGACCTCCAAGCATGCCGAAAACAACTCTGATAAAACCGTACAATGCAGTTTTGATCATTACACCCGACATCAAAGCAGACACGTTGCTGGGAGCTGCAGGGTGTGCAGACGGAAGCCATAAATGAAGCGGAACAATACCTGCTTTTGTACCGAAGCCGATAAAAGCAAATACAAAAATCAGGTTTTTTACAAGAACCGGTGCACCTGACAGGTTTATATTGACAAAATCGCTATTATTGCCAGAGTATTTGTAGATAAGTGCAAAAGCAGCCATGATAAATGCCGTTCCAATGTGAGTCATAATTATGTATGTTATGCCGGCTTTCTGGCTTTCACCCTTCTCGCTCTCATAAACAACCAGAAAATAAGACACTAAAGACATGAGCTCCCATACAACCAGGAAGAAAAATAAATTTCCCGACGAAACAACCATAATCATCGAGAGTATGAAAAAATTAAACAGGAAAGCAAGATATCCGGTGTTGCGCTCATGCTCGTAATGCTTTACATAACCATATGAATATATTGAAACCACAAGTGAAAGCAATGATATTATCAATATAAAAAAGGCGGACAGATTATCAATATAAAATGAGAAAGGAACAGGACCTATAATATAGTTTATATTTATATACAGCGGACTTCCGCTAAATAACAGCAGCTTTATTACTGAAAAAATCAAACATGCCAAAGATGAGAGTACAGTTATAGTGTTAAGAATTACCCTGTTAACTTTATTGGTTGTATATAAAATCAAAGCGCTAATAGAACATAAGAAAAATATTGATAATATTAATAGATATATATCAAGAAAAACCTCATTCATTAAGGTTTGACCCCCCACCGAAAAAGTCACGTTAATTATAACCCTTCGAAAAAAGGTTGTCAAATTTTTTAGAATTTTAGGATATTTGGCACAATGTGGTAATCAGTAAATGGTGTTCATTCCACATACCTGATAATCTTGCCTTTTGATTCAGCATATATAATCTCGTTTTTCATACCATTAGAAATGCCATATCTGCAGTAAACTTCCATGACATTGGACATATCAAGCAGTTCCAACCCCATTATCAATGCTTTCTCACGTTCTGAAGAATTTGTGTCGTCCATAAACTGTGGAAGAAGCAAATGTGGAACAATGGGTATGTCTCCCCGCTCAAAGATCTTTTTTGCAACTGATTTCGTGTATTCGGTGTTTTTTTTATAATCCCCGTCAAGTCCTTTAAACGGACTGCAAACATATACTTTTTCCATTGCGGCTATTCTCCAAATTGTTTTACTTACCTTACAGGCAGCTTTATTTCTGTTCCGGCATAAATAACACTGCTGTTCAACCCGTTAAGTTTTTTGATTTTATATATGTATTCTCTTAGATCACTGCTTGAACCATTCTCCCT
>CALMWN010000389.1 GCA_937873555.1 uncultured Clostridia bacterium | reverse complement strand
GCCAATTCTGAAAAACATCCGAGAATGGCACCAATGGGCAGAAAAGACAAAAAGGTAAAGATGGGACGAAAGTTAAAATAGGAAATACCGTATTTATCCGGAATCCTGAATGCAGAGGGTTGGGTCAAGGGAGATTGACCCGGCCCTTTTCTTTTGTATTTTCCATGTCGCATGGAAAGCAGTAATGCTGGCGTTACACAAACCTTGACGGGGATACATTGAAATACTTCTTGAACGCCTTGGAAAATGTGTATTGATCTGAGTAGCCAAGCAGATTGGCTATCTGCTTTATTGAATACCTGCCCTGATAAATGTAATTTCTTGCCCGGTTCATCTTCAGCTGGTTTATATAAACAAGAGGAGATATTCCTATGGCTTCCTTGAAAAATTTTATAAAATACTTTTCAGACATACATGCAATGTTGGAAAGCTCCTGAATCTTTATTCTTTTATCTATCCTCTCCGATATGTATTTAAAAACAGGCTGCAGGGTATTAAGCCTGCCGGAGCATTTCTGCTGGAAGCTCTGAGGGAAAAAATGCCTTTTACTTTCACCATTACCGCTTTGCAGGACCTTTGAAACGAGGATGGTAAAATAGCCTTTTAGTAAAATAGAGGAAACATCGGACTCTTTAAGCCCGTACCAACCTTTCCTGAATATCCCGCCTTCTTCTCCCACCGTTTCTGCAGGGATTATACCCGCAAAGTTGAAATCATTGAGTATTCGGAAATTATTCCCCATACTGAAATCAAAATGTATATAGACAAACCTGCATCCATCCTGTCCCATGTACGCGGAATACGGCACCCCGGGATAAAAAAGTATGACATCCCCTTCAGCCGCCGAATAGGACAGGCCGTTTATTTCAATCCCCACATGCCCATCCAGTATGAACCACATATCATAGTCCTTATGCACCTTGTTTTCGATCCATGTCCGGTCATGGAATTCTTCGCGGCAGGAATTAATCTTGACGGTTATGTACTCTGACAGTTCATTAAATATATCCAGTGTTTTTATAAAAATCACCTTCTATGCATTAATAAAATTTGCTCAGCATCGAGCTTCGCAAATTTTGTCTTCACATGTTACAGACCTAATCACATAAGTATTTTACCATAATCTTTGAAAAAATATTACTATTTGACATCGTATCATTACCGTTAAATATTCAAATAAGTACAAAAAACTATAAAATATTACTATAAACTATACATACTCCCAAGGAGGTATAAAGATGAGCGGAACTGCGGTACAGCATCCAAAGGTAGTGGTAATAGGTGCCGGAAGCCTGTTTTTCGGACGGCAGTCTATCTGGCAGATGGTTAAATCCCCATATCTTAACCAGGGTACACTTGCTTTTGTGGATACAAACCAGGAACACCTGGAGAAAATGCTCAAACTGGCAAGCCTTGTAGCGGAATCAAATAACGTCAAATTAAAGGTCGAAGGCTCTGTAGACAGGAAGGCTGTCTTAAAAGATGCGGATTTCGTTATTCTTAGTTTTGCAAAAGATACTGTCAAATACCGCGGTATTGACTGTGCAGTTTCACAGAAGTATGGAGTCCGGATGTGCTCCGGAGATACCATAGGGCCGGGAGGTATTTTCAGGGCCATGAGAGATTTCCCTGAAATTCTGGAATGTGCTGCCGATGTCAAGTCAATCTGCCCGGATGCATGGGTTATTAACTATATAAATCCAAGTGCGGTACATGGTATCGGTTTAAAGAGATATGCTCCGGATTTGAAAAGCATAGCACTCTGTGACAGCCAGCACATGCCTCACATAAAAATCAGGTATGCTGTCAGGGCAGGGATCATCAGCAAACCTGAGGATTTCAACGAAGAGATATCCCGGAAATTCGATTTCCGCATAGCGGGTGTAAATCACTTCACCTGGCTCCTTAAAGCTGATTTTGAAGGCAGGGACATGTCCCCTGTAATCGCAGAGTCATTAAAAGCAGATGCTCAGGCAGAAAAGGAAACGCTGGGAGGAGACACCGGAGCAAAGGCAATTTATAATAATGCCATCGGATATGAATTATACAGGATATTCGGCCGTATACCCACCTGTACAGCCCACACAAAGGAATACGTCCGATACTGGCAGGGTCTTGGCAAATCGCCCGAGTCTATACCACCCCTTTCAATCTGGGAAACCGAAGACAGGTATAAAAGGCATACTGAAATGTGGAACCAGGTAGACAGCTTTATCAGCGGAAAAACTCCGATTGAGGATTATATGACCACCTTCAAGCCCGACCATGCAACCGACATCATCGAAAACATGGTGGGTAAGCTCGGTAAGCCTTATTACATAAACACCTTCAACCAGGGTGCTGTTACAAATATGAGTAATGATTCATTCCTGGAACTATGCTGCAATGTCACACTTGATGGAGTCAAGCCCTATCCTGTGGGGGAAATGCCCAGAGGTATAAAAGGAATGAGTGAACTCATCCTGGATACCCATGAGCTGACAGCTGAAGCCATCGCGGAGCGCAGCTTTGAAAAGTTAAGAAGAGCTATGCTCACTGACCCGATAATAAGTTCCATAGGGGATGCGGACAATATAATCAGAGAACTGCTTGAGAGTGAAAAGGAAGCACTTCCCAAGTGGTGGTATGAATAGATGGCTAAATATAAAAAAATATCCGATCGCGCAGCGGTCGGATATTTTTTTATACAGCATTGATAATTTCACAGCCAGTTGTCCAGAACTCTGAAAAGCTCATTGATATCTATAGGCTTGGTAATATAATCATCCATTCCAGAAGCTATGCATTTCTCCCTGTCCCCGCTAAGTGCGTATGCAGTCATTGCAATAACAGGTGTATGAGTATTCGCGCCTTTTTCCTTTGCCCTGATTGCAGCTGTAGCAGTATATCCATCCATTTGCGGCATGTTGACATCCATCAGTATCAGGTCAAACCTCTCTCTTTCATAAATATCTAATGCAATTTTCCCATTTTCAGCCGAAACAACCTGCATTCCTTTTTTGCTCAGCAATATGATGGCCAGGGTTCTACTGACTTCATCATCTTCAACAAGCAACACCTTTTTTATACCGGCATTTTTTATTTGCAAGTCTTCCGACTTTTTAACTTCAGTCCCGTTTAAAGCGGTATCCTCATCCACAAGTCCGAAATTTGCAGTAAAATAAAAACTGCTTCCTTCACCTTCCCTGCTTTCTACCCAGATTTGCCCATCCATCATCTCAACCAGCTTCTGTGATATGGCAAGTCCAAGTCCTGTACCCCCGAACTGCCTGGTATTTGTATCATCGACCTGGCTGAACCTTTTAAAAAGTTTGTCAAGCTTATTACCGGGAATTCCGATACCGGTGTCCGATACAACAACCTTCAGTTTCATATTATTATCGAATTTACCGTCTGCATCCATACTTATGTTTACTCCACCTGAGTGTGTGAATTTTATGCCATTTCCAACGAGATTTGACAGCACCTGCCTCAGTCTTACCGAATCTCCGACCAACTTTTGTGGTATATTGTTATCGATATTCAGTTTTATATAAAGGCCTTTTTGATTTGCAGCTATTGCAAACAAATCCATAACCTCATTTACTGTTTCACGGATATCGAAAGGCAGCTTTTCCAAATCCACTTTTCCTGCTTCTATTTTCGAATAGTCCAGAATGTCATTGAGTACTCTTAAAAGTGAACGGGTTGATGACTTCACTATATTGAGATATTCCCGCTGATCTTCATTCAGGTCTGTCATTAGGGTCATGTCCGTCATCCCTATGATACCATTCATGGGAGTTCTGATTTCATGGCTCATATTTGCGAGGAAATTGCTTTTTGCAATATTTGCCTGTTCAGCTTCTGTTTTTGCCCTTCTTAGTGCCGCTTCAACTTCCATCCTGTCGGAAATTTCCTTCTTCAGTGCTGCATTTATATTGTACAGTCTTTCATTAGCCGCCTCAGCCTGCTCTTTAGCCTCCAGCAGGGCTTTTTCCGTCTTGATGCTTTCTGTTTTATCCATGCCCAGTGAAATAACACCGATGAGTTTGCCATTCTCATCGTGAAGCAGGGAATTATTCCATTCACAGAATAATATCCTACCGTCTTTAGTAACATTTTCGTTTGCCGTAACCCGTTCTATCCCAGATATAAGAATATCCGTTGCTACATCAACTATGGAGGCTCTGATTTCAGGAGGTACCAGAAAATCCACAAACCTCCTTCCAAGAACCTCCTCCCTGCTCCAGCCGAAAAGCTCTTCTGCCCTCCTGTTCCAGTCCATAAACCTAAATTCATTATCCCATATGCCAAATGCAAGGGGTGAATTTTCATATACACTGCGATAGAGTTCTTCGCTCTTTCTCAGTGCGATTTCCGTTTTTATACGTTCACTGATCTCTTCCTCCAACATAGCATTTGTTTCTTCAAGCTCGGAATTGATTTCCTGCAGTTGTGCCGTCCGTTCGGTCACCATGCTTTCAAGGTCAGAATTAAGTGCATGCAGCGCTTCTTCAGCTTTTTTACGTTCTGTGTTCTCAAAGATTGTTGAACGGCTCATAATATAATTCCCGTTACAGTCCTTTATAGCAGTTGCATTCAATAGCACAGGCATTATCGTTCCGTTCTTGCAAATCATTTCGAATTCAAGGTCTTTAACCCATCCCCGCTTCATAAAATCGGGATAATTCTTAAAAAAGGTCTTTAGTGAATCCTGAGTAATTACATCGGTAAACTTTTTCTTTTCTATTAGTTCTTCCCTGGAGTAACCCAACCATCTTAATTCAGTTTCATTGATACGTATGAAAAAGCCATCCCTGTCCAATGAATGATACCCACAGGGTGAATTGTCGTATAGATCCTGAATTTCCTCCATTGATCTGCGCAGATCTTCCTCCAGTTTCATGCGTTCAGCAATCTCTTCCTCGAGCTGTGCATTTATTTCTTCAAGTTCCGAATTTATTTTATCAAGTGAATCTGTCTTTTCAGTAGTAATATCAGCAAGTTCATCATTATCTGCTTCTGTAAAAACACCATCTGCTATGTTCATATCAATATCTTTACACATAAATCGGCACCCCTCAATTGTATCGGAATAACTAAAAAATATTCAATAATAAGCATTAAAAAATTGGAAGATATAAAAGTACAACAGTATTATGTCGATAAGAGTTAGTGAGGCTTTAAGCCTCACTAATTCTTATCGACATATCAGGTTACGGTAACTGTAAGCTTAAATCAGCTGTGCAATCATGCCCGTCGTTCGTTTCATCTTTTCCAGGGTATTGACGGAAGCCCTGTACAGTCCCTCTGCCGTCTCCTTGACAGTTCTGGTACATACAGTATACGGATCGTTGACCACCTCATCTTCAACTACCTTCAACCATTCCGGAGGAACCGCCTCAATTCCGCACAGTGTCCCTGCCAAGCCTCCGGCAAAATAAGCCTTGCAGTCGGTATCCCTTCCGAAATTTACAGCATACAGGATGGCTTCTCTTGGCTGTCCCTTTGCCATATAGAAGCAGGCCAGCGCTCCCGACATGACTTCAACTGCGTTGGATGGGGAGCGTCCCTTGTATTTCTCATCATAAAGAGGTCTCAAAGACTTCCAGTCATCCGTATTCTTCGCCCAATCAAGTCCCAGCTTTACTTCTGCAAGCGGGGTTTCCGACAGGTATGAAAGAGCTGTAGAAATAATACTGTCCACAGTAGCCGTCGGTTTGAACGCTTCAGCAGCTGCAGCTGCCATACCGGCACAAACTTCAACAGCATAGTTTCCCGGAACACCACGTACGTCCTTTATAAGGGCAAGTTCCATTGCATCCCTGGCCGCCTGTTCAGGATTACATGCATTTACGGCTCCCACCGGCAGAATCATTTTCGATGTGCCTATAGCCGAAGGCCACAGCGCATACCTGCCTACCTCCCATGGAGGAACGCCTGCCTTAAGTGAATAATAAATTACCTGGTCCTGAGGCCCCAGCAAATAGCCGAACTTGGAAGGGTCTATATCTTCAACCCATGTTCTTGCAAGATCAACAATGTCAATTCTTCCACCTTTTTTTATGATGGCACTTGCACACAGACGATGTCTTTCATGCCCATCCTCAGTCATACCTGCAGGCCTGTGATGTGGGTGGTAGACAAGTGCAGGCCCTCGTTCCGCATACCTCGTACGTCCTTCCTTGTCCTGGGAGAGAAGCCGGTCAACAAAGCCCCAGCGTTCTTCAATCTGCTTGTACGAAGATCCTTCCGTAACATCCCCCATGGAGTTGGCGATGGTACTGGCTGCCTCACAACCATAGATTTTGGAAAACAAACGGTTCATAACAAGTCCCCCTTCATAGAATTATTGTTTATTGGTCAAGACATTATTCAACCAACTACTTTCAATTCTACTTTAGTTTTGCCAAATCATATTTCATCTTTACATACCTCACCGTATAAAATTTGGGCTTTATTTCTCTCTTATACCCTTATAGTTCAAATCCCAAACAATTGCCATTATTTTCTTTCAAATACCAGTCCGCAACAGTATATAATTACATATACGACCATATATGGGATAGTGAGGCAGAATACAATGTCAGTTATCACTCCAGCTGAAATATTATATATCCATTATAAGTAATTATTTAACAACTTTCAAATAAATTGGGAGACTATACTTGGGGGACAGTTCTCAAGCAACCAAGGTGTTAAATCATGTAAAACCTCCATTTTTAAGGTTTTATACAAATTTTTCGTTTAATTCATACTTCAGTTTTTGAGAACTGTCCCCCTTTATGATATAATTTGCTTTAGAGCAGGGATGGTTCGGTGCCGGACCTGCCACATCCCTTATGAAAGAAGGTGGTATGGAATAAAACCTATATGGAAATTGATTCAAAGCATCCATATGAGAGGGAGATTAATGCTGTCCTACCTCTTTTTGATTTCATTTGCAGTGGCCATACCAGGTGCAATGACCTTCCTTACCATATCGTCCATAATAAAGGAACAGGTTGAACACAGTGTGGTTGAAACTCTGATTCAGGCTCAGGAACGGTTCACTTCGCGCATGGGGGATGTGGAAAGTATTCTCTTTATCGTGCATGCGGACGACAGGATGCACCAGATCCTGGAGAATAAGGAGCAGGACGAGGCTATCGCCATGAAAGAAGTCAATGAATTAGAAAACCTGCTCTTTAGTGCAGACCGTTTCAAAAGGAAAACATCCAATGTAATGATTTATGCCAATAACAAGGACCTGTATACCAAGTTTTCCAGGAACAGAAATTCATCAGTCTTCTCCTCAAGGAGTTTCGAAAATCAGCCCTGGTACAGGGAAACTCTCCAGCGGAATGGTGTCATATACTGGCAGTTCGACAGCGGGAGCAATACCGGATACCGGCCTCTGATATCGGCTTCCATGGCAGTGAGGAGCTTTACATACAGGGACAA
>CALMWN010000388.1 GCA_937873555.1 uncultured Clostridia bacterium | reverse complement strand
GGGGTAAAATGTTTTAATTTACTGTATATAAGGCCTTGTGGCCTCGTATGCGTTCATATAATCAATGTTTTTATTTATCTGAGGTTCATCTACAAAAACTATTTGCCTGGTAGAGACGGAATTCAATATGTCAAAAACCATTTTCACATCCCCGTATTCCATTTCAGGTGTGACAGATATCTGCTCGGTCCCGTTCACGGCATTGTAAAAGTTGTAGAGCTCATTGTAGTAACCGCGGCCGGGAGTGTACTTAATCTGTTCGGATTTACCGTCGTTGTAGGCTACATTTATTACTCCGCAGTTTTTTTCTTCAAGATAGATTTCTCCCTTGGTGCCGAATATCCTGAAGCCTATGAGTGGTCTCTGAGGCTCCATGCCGGATGGGAAATAGGTGAAATAACCTGTGACTCCGTTCTTGAAAAGGATATTTGAATTTACCGACAGGTATGGACTGAAATCTGCTTTTTGGGGTTTGCCATACGCCTGTACACACTCAACGGCACCGAAAATATGTCTCATGGATGCGATGTCGTGAAGTGCCGCATCCAGGAATGCACCTCCCGAAAAGTCCGGATGCTGTCTCCATTCGGTGGCAGCGAATGTATCTTTTGTCATCTCGCAAGGGAAACAGGTTATATTGTTGCGGATAAAATATACCACATTCCCAATCCTGCCTGAGCTTACAAGCTCCTTTATTTTGTTGTTTTCTTCGTTATACCTGTAATTTTCGGCTATGAGTATCTTTAAGTTGTGTTTCCTTGACAGTTCAAGATATTTCCTGGCCTGTTCCATGTCAGGGGCCATGGGTTTTTCACATATGAAGTTTTTACCGGAATTTGCCACATCTTCAGATACAACATAATTCATTTCTATAGGTACCAGAATATCCACTGCATCAATATCAGTCCTTTTAAGCATTTCCGTATAGTCGGAATAGGTATTTTTTATATCAAGGTTGATTTTTTTTGCGAACTCTTCAGCATCTTTTTTTGTACGGTTCGCAAGAGCTACGATTTCATATTTATCTCCCAGTTCCAAAATTGCAGGATAATGTAGTCTTTCCCAGGCAAGGCCTGTTCCTATGACTCCTAAGCGGATTTTTTTCATACAGACACTCCTTCGTATAATTCTCATAAATTATTATTTGTTGTCGAATAATTATTATACTTTCCGGCGGTATGGGCAAAATAAGGCTGTATTTCTGATTTACAGCATCATCCCATATTTTTAAACAGGAGGTGATTCAATGAATCGTCTTGGTGTTATGGCGATACTTGTCGATAAGCGCACGGTGGCTGCGCCGAAGGTACAGGAGATTTTGACACGCTATGGGGACAGCATTCTTTTGAGAGTGGGGATGCATGACCCTGGGGAGGAACAGCACGGACTCATCACTTTGAATGTACGTGATAAAGATGAGAAAATCAACCGGCTCTCTGGTGAACTGGAAGAACTGCAGGGTGTGACTGTAAAGACTTTGATCCTATAACGGTACCGTTTTGCCAGGAGGCTCAAAAAGCCTCTTTTTCCTTTTGTTCTCCCAAAATGTCTTGCAATTGAATGTAAATTGTGCTAACATTACACATGAGAAAAACAAGTGTACGCAGTACGAAGACACGGGGGGAGTATGAATAAAAACTCAAAGTATCTTCTGGTTGATCAATCAGTATTGCCCGAAATTTTTCTGAAAGTCATTGAAGTCAAAAAAATATTGAGCATAGGCACGATAAAAGCGGTAAATGAGGCTGTAAAAGAGGTCGGTATAAGCAGGAGTGCATATTATAAATATAAGGATTATGTCTTCCCGTTTTATGAGACTTCAAGAGGAAGGGTAATGACTCTTTTTTTTGTTGTCGAGGATTTTTCAGGTATACTTTCCAGCATAATAAACCAAATTGCAATAGCTAAGGCGAATATATTGACCATAAACCAGAACATACCCATAAACGGGTTGGCGGATGTCACCATATCAATAGAAACTGAAGGAATGGTCATGGATATGGATGAACTTATGGAATGTATTGGAAAGGTAGAAGGGGTGCGCAGGCAGGAGATTCTTGCACGTGATTGACATAAAGACGTAATTGGGAGGTTTTTTATGATAAATGTTGCAGTATTAGGATATGGAGTGGTTGGATCAGGGGTTGTCGAAGTAATAAAAAAGAACTGTTCAAGTATAAGCAGAAGGGCCGGAGACGATATTGCAGTTAAAAAAATACTTGATATAAGAGACTTTGATGATGCTCCTGACAAAGAACTGCTTACAAAGAATGCAGAGGATGTCTTCGGAGATGAATCCATCAGTATAGTTGTCGAGACAATTGGAGGGGCAAGAATCGCCTATGAGTTTACCAAAAGAGCTTTGAAGCTTGGGAAGCATGTAGTGACCTCCAACAAGGAGCTGGTTGCGACTCATGGGCCGGAGCTTTTAAGGCTTGCAAGGGAAAATGGCGTAAACTATCTTTTCGAAGCCAGTGTGGGGGGCGGAATACCCATAATACGCCCTTTGAACCAGTGCCTTGCTGCCAATGAAATCCATGGAATCACCGGAATATTGAATGGCACGACAAATTACATCCTCACGCAGATGAAACGGGAGGGAAAGGATTTCAGTGAAGCTTTAAAAGGAGCACAACAAAACGGATATGCCGAAGCGGATCCCACTGCCGACATTGAAGGCCATGATGCCTGCAGGAAAATAGCAATACTCTCTTCCATAGCATATAATGAGTTTGTGGATTATAACAATATATACACCGAAGGCATAACCAGGATAACACTCGCCGACATGCAATACGCGGAGGTAATGGACAGTGCAATAAAGCTTGTTGCCATGAGCGAGAAAAAGGGTGACAGGATATTTGCCAGGGTAAGCCCTGCCATAGTAGGCAAGGATCACCCACTGGCTACCGTAGAGGATGTATTCAACGCTATTGTGGTAAAAGGCGACGCCATAGGCGATGCCATGTTTTACGGCCGGGGTGCCGGAAAGCTTCCTACAGCAAGTGCTGTAGTGGCGGACATTATTGATATCGTCAAACACATCGACAACTCAGTCCCGAATGTCTGGAATGTCAGGGAAACGAACAACATGGTGGATATAAACGATACAGAGACCGGATATTTTATAAGGCTTAAGACAAGAAACAGAGAAGAGGCTGAAAAGCTCGTGAATAGAGCCTTTGGCAGAGTCACACTGGTAAACCCTCCAAATTCAGGTTTTGCAGATGAACTTGCGTTTATAACGGGTAAAGACAAGGAAAAGCAATTGAAACTTGCTCTTGAAAGCCTCAAAGGTACCGGATCGGTGAGAGAAGTGGCAGGTGTAATAAGAGTTCTTGATGAATAATAGACTTAAATAATAACATAACTGGAGGATAATGTAATGAAGGTCGCAAAATTTGGGGGCACATCTCTGGCAAATGCCGAACAGATAAAAAAGGTATGCAGTATAATTACCTCTGACAGTGAAAGGAGACTGGTTGTAGTATCGGCTCCCGGCAAACGCAGCAGGGATGATATAAAGGTTACGGACCTTTTGATAAAATGTGCATTGAAATATATTTCAGACGGAGCAGCAGAAGAGGAACTAAAAGCGGTTGTTGGAAGATATGCTGAAATCTCACGGGATTTGAATCTGGACAGTGGAATCGTTGAATTGATTGAAAATGACTTGCGCCAGCGCATGTCCAATTATGGGAACGACAATGACAGATTTATGGATTCAATGAAAGCTGCAGGAGAGGACAATACTGCGAAGCTGGTGGCAAAGTATTTAAACAGCCTTGGCCTGGAGGCAAGCTACATAAATCCAAGGGAAGCCGGAATGCTGTTGAGTGACGAATTCGGCAATGCCAGAGTGCTGCCTGAATCATACGAAAAGCTGGAAAAGCTGAAAGATAAAAGTGGTATAATGATATTCCCGGGCTTTTTCGGTTACTCAAAGGGCGGCGATGTGGTTACCTTTCCAAGGGGTGGCTCCGACATTACAGGTTCAATTCTGGCGGCCGCCATTAAAGCTGAGGTATATGAGAATTTTACAGATGTGGATTCGGTATTTGTTGCCAACCCTAATATAATTTCAAACCCGAAGGCGATCTCCGTTCTGACATACAGGGAAATGAGAGAACTCTCATATGCCGGCTTTTCAGTCCTGCATGAGGAGACTCTGGAGCCGGTTTATAGAATGGGAATTCCGGTTTGTATAAAGAATACCAATAATCCTTCTGCACAAGGTACACTGATAGTACTAAAGAGAGAAATCAACAACGGCCCTGTTGCAGGTATTGCTAGTGACAGCGGATTCTGCAATATTTTCGTAAGCAAGTATATGATGAACAGGGAAGTAGGCTTTGGAAGAAAATTGCTGCAGATATTTGAGGATGAAGGGCTTTCCTATGAGCATATCCCATCAGGGATAGACAATATTTCGGTTATATTGAGAGAAAAGCAGTTTGATGAAACTACGGAGCAGCGGATGTTGAAGCGTATCAGGGAGGAATTGAGTGTAGACGACGTGACAGTGGAAAGGAACCGGGCACTGGTGATGATTGTGGGCGAAGGAATGACACGTACGGTGGGTATTGCTGTCAGGGCCACAGGGGCACTTGCCGGGGCGAACGTCAATATTGAAATGATAAATCAGGGTTCATCAGAAGTGAGCCTTATGTTCGGAATCAAATCCGAGGATGCTGTAAACGCTGTAAAGTCACTTTACCAGGAATTCTTCGGCTGAGTTTGAGTGCATGATTATTAGGTCTGCAACATGTGAAGACAAAATTTTGCGGGACTCGATGTCGAGCAAATTTTATTCAAATTTGCAATAGAGTTTAACACTCCGGGAAATTTATGGTATGATTTAAGTAATCATTGATAATATATGTGGAAAGGCATCACAAGGAGGTTGAAACGGTGGGTTTGATTGTTCAAAAGTATGGAGGCAGTTCTGTAGCTAATACCGAGAGAATATTGAATGTTGCCGGAAGAGTAGCTGATGCTTATAAGGAAGGTCATTCCGTAGTGGTTGTCGTGTCAGCGCAGGGAGACACCACTGATGATCTTATTGTAAAGGCGAATGAAATTAACCCCAATGCCTCAAGAAGAGAGATGGATATGCTGCTTTCCACCGGAGAGCAAATATCTGTAGCTTTACTTTCTATGGCCGTAGAAAGGCTTGGATGTCCGGTGATTTCCCTTACAGGGTACCAGGCCGGAATCATGTCGGACAGCAATTACGGAAATGCCAGAATCAAGAATATTGATACCGAACGGATATTCAGAGAGCTTGACAGGAAAAATATAGTTGTTGTTGCAGGCTTCCAGGGCTGGAACAGGTTTGACGACATAACCACTTTGGGCAGGGGAGGCTCGGATACCACTGCGGTTGCACTGGCTGCCGCACTGAAAGCGGATTTGTGCGAGATTTACACCGATGTGGATGGTGTCTTTACCGCAGATCCAAGGATTGTTAAAAATGCAGGCAAGCTGGATGACATATCATACGATGAAATGCTGGAGCTTGCAAGTCTGGGTGCCAATGTACTGCATAACAGGTCTATTGAAATGGCTAAAAAGTATAATGTCAATCTGGTGGTGAGGTCCAGCCTGAACAAGTCACCGGGAACAATTGTCAAGGAGGTAGGTAACGTGGAGAAAATTTTGGTCAGGGGAGTAGCCAGGGATAACAATATCGCACGGGTAGCCGTTATTGGAGTCGAGGACAAACCGGGCATAGCATTCAGATTGTTTTCGCTGCTTGCCAAGGAAAAGATAAGCGTTGACCTTATCATTCAATCCATAGGCAGGGACACTACCAAGGATATTTCCTTTACAGTTGCGAAAGGCGATCTTACCAGGACACTGGAGGTTATCAACAGGAACATTGGACTTATCGGTGCAAAAGATGTGAATTACTCCGACAAATATTCCAAGGTTTCCATAGTAGGAGCGGGAATGGTTAATAATCCGGGTGTTGCCGCAATGATGTTTGAAGCCTTGTATGATGCAGATATAAACATACATATGATCACCACATCCGAGATAAAGATATCCGTGCTTGTGGATATACAGGATGCCGAAAGGGCTGTAGCAGCAGTACATGATAAATTCAACCTGGGAGAAATAGGCTCCAGATAGCAGGGAGGTACAATATGAAAGCTATTCTTGAAAGAAGAAGTATCAGAAAATATACGGATCAGCAGGTACCGCCGGAAATTGTGAAGGAACTGCTGGAGGCGGCAATGAGCGCTCCTTCTGCAGGAAACTCTCAACCATGGCATTTCATAATAATTACAGACAGGAAAATTCTTGACGAAATACCCGCAATCCATGAGTACTCAAAAATGCTTAAGGAAGCTCCCCTTGCCATAATGGTGTGCGGCGATGAGAGCGTTGAAAAGTACAAGGGCTACTGGGTTCAGGACTGTTCGGCTGCAACTGAAAACATACTCATAGCAATTCAGGAAAAGGGACTTGGGGGAGTATGGCTGGGAGTTTACCCGAAGCAGGACAGGATAGCAGCCTTGAGGAAGCTTCTGGGAATACCTGAAAGCATCATTCCCTTCTCAATAGTTTCAATAGGCTATCCTGCAGAACAGAAGCCGCCGGCCAACCGTTTTGATATAAACAAAATCCATACAAACAAGTGGTAAGATAAAACAAACTCCAGCACTGTGAACAGTGCTGGAGTTTGTTTTATCTTAAAATCTCTTCTATCCTGGAGAGCTCTTCCGGGCTGAAAGCCAGGTTGTTCAATGCTGCTACATTTTCTTCTATCTGGCTTACCTTGCTTGCACCGATAAGTGCTGACGTTATACGCCCTTCCCTAAGTACCCATGCAAGTGCCATTTGAGCGAGTGTCTGGTCTCTTTCCTGTGCCATTGAATTTAAACGCCTGATTTTGTCCAGCTTTTCTTCGGTAATGGCATCCGGATTGAGGAACGGGCTTGGTCCTGCAGCCCTGGAATCTGCCGGGATTCCTGAAAGGTACCTTGTACTTAGAAGTCCCTTGGCCAATGGTGAAAAAGCAATTGAGCCGATGCCCTCCTCCTGCAGTACGGTCTGCAGTCCATCTTCAATCCAGCGTTCAAACATAGAGTATCTGGGCTGATGGATCAGGCAAGGTGTGCCGAGCCGCTTCAATATGCCGGATGCTTTTTTTGTCTGTTCGGCAGTATAGTTGGAGACCCCTGCATATAATGCCTTTCCCTGCCTTACCAGCAGGTCCAGGGCGCCCATGGTTTCCTCCAGAGGGGTTTCGGGGTCAGGCCTGTGTGAGTAGATGATATCAACATAATCAAGTCCCATCCGCTTAAGGCTCTGGTCCAGACTGGATACCAGGTACTTCTTTGAGCCCCACTCCCCATAAGGCCCTGACCACATTCTATAGCCGGCTTTTGTGGATATGACCATTTCATCCCTGTAGCCGGAAAAG
>CALMWN010000387.1 GCA_937873555.1 uncultured Clostridia bacterium | reverse complement strand
AGGATGTCAATATCGCTATTGCCTGATTGTTCATCCCTCGAATATGAGCCAAAAAGACCAACATTTCGTATTCCAAGCTCTCTAAGAGCCTGTCTGTTAGTCTTAATTGCAGATATAATATATTCTTTTGTTGTCATATTCAGCTCTTTACTGCAAATGCACAAATCTTTTTTTGTTAATTGCCTAAAGATTGACAATTGGAATCCAGAAGTACCTGGTTGAATATTCCTGGTTGCAATCCGGCTAAAAGATTAAATTTCTTCAAAAAATAAAATTGCTAACCTATGTCAGAAAGTGTGAGTGTGAGAGTGAGTCCCGATAGCTCCTAGTATCCGCATGATATAGTTAAAAAAGGCTGTAAAAAGTTAATAATTAAAATTTTACAGCCATAGTATTTTCACCTAAATTGGTGTTGCGCAAAATACCAAAGATGAAAGTACAAAATTGCAACACAATATCCGCATTTGGAGGAATAAATTTTGTTTATAGATACCTGGAAGAAGGTAATCTCACTCATTTATTCGACAAGTCTTTTCCACAGTTAGCCAGTCAGAGTATCTATAGCTGGAAGGATATAATATATTCAATATTAAGCATTTATTTATGTGGAGGGGATTGTATTGAAGATTTACAATTACATCTGAAAACTCAATTAGCAAAGAACCCATTTGTGAATTTACCAAGTTCAGACACTGTTTTAAAAAGGCTCAAGGAGTTATCTGAAGAGAGCAACCACTGTTTTACCAAACGAGGAATCGTGGAGCATACTTACAACCGGAACTCAAGGTTGGAGGAATTAAATGTGGAGTTACTTAAAAAGCTAGGAGCTTTTTCAAAAGATGAGATTACCCTTGATTATGATAATACAATACTCTTCACTGAGAAACGTGACAGTAAGATGACTTATAAAAGGAATCATGGGTATCAGCCTGGTGTATGCACGCTTAATGAAGAGCAGGTATTATATATTGAAAACAGGAATGGGAACAGTGATGCAAAATCTTTTCAGAGAGATACTCTGGAGCGCATATTTACTTTGCTCAAATCAAAAGGAATAAGAAAAGCTGACCATTTTAGAGCAGACGCAGCTTCCTATCAATTTGATGTTATAAACCTTTTGAAAGAAGAAGTGAATAATTTTTACATTGGATGCAGGAATAGTTATATTGAAAAATACTATCCTCAGATCAGCAAATGGGAGTCTATTACAGATACTGCCAATGAAACAATAGAGATAGGAGAATTAACCATAAATCCTTTTCAACAACAGGCAAGAAGAAATAGAATGGCCTCTCAGGAATATAGATTGATTGTTAAAAGAAAACCAACAAGTGATGGCCAGCTTAACCTTTTTACACAAGATCATTACGAATACCGGGCTATACTTACAAATAATAAACAGTGGAGTGCTGCTGAAATAGCCCGATTCTACAATCATCGGGGAAATATGGAAAAGCAGTTTGATATACTTAAAAATGATTTTGGCTGGAATTGTATGCCTTTCTCTAAATTAAGTCAGAACACTGTATTCTTGTATATTACAGCTATTTGCAGAAATCTATATCATAATATTATCAGATACTTCTCAGAAAAGACCAAATCATTAAAGGCTAACTTCAGAGTTAAAAAGTTCTTGTTCCGGTTCATTATTCTTCCAGCAAAATGGATTAAAAGATCCAGACGAAACTATCTGAAAGTATATGGCAAGTTACACTTCTCACCCTAATATATAGGTCCAGTCTTAGCATTGATCAGAATATAAGTTGCTTAGCAGCATGGGTTAGGTATGCTTGAAAGATAAAGAAACACCGAAAATCACAAATTTTATGTTGATTTTTGAAATGAAATAATGCTACAAATACTATCAGAACATTAAACTTATATCAAAATCATAATAACTTTGGTTCAGATAGCTCCAAAATTGCTTCTCAAATCAAACATGCGGATTTTAGGAGCTATTGGGATGAGGAAAAGGAGACGTGTGTGCTCGCTCTCGCTTCCGCAATGCGGAACTTTGTCGCAAGCTCCTCGTCTCACACTCGTTCTCACTCTTTTTCAGCCCTCCTTCTCCGCCAGCCGGCGGATTCGGAGGGCGCTGTACCCCGAACGGACAAAAGTTGCAACATAAACATCCGGGAATCTATAAATACAAAATAGTTTAGTTGAAATCACTTTCACCTACCGTATCCATCAGGAAGTATTCTTTAATATTTTCTTCTACTTGCCGCCTTTAAGTTCTCTTAGTTTATCTTCCGCATTTTTATATTGAGGATTAATCTGAAGTGATTTTTCAAAGTTTTCAATGGCAAGTTCTTTGTTACCGGCATACATGAATGCTGCACCCAGTTTGTAAAAAGCCTTGGAAGAAGTGGGGTAATCAGTTGCAGTTAAGCTAAAAACTGAAGCAGCATCCGTAAATCTCTTCTTCTTTAGGAATTCATCTCCTATTGCAAACAATAATGATTCTGAGACAGGATTTTTTGTATTTAACTTTTCCTTATTGTAAGCCGTTACACCTTTGTCCACACCTTCCATACAAAAAAGATGGATCCAATTTTTGATTGCATCTGTATAACTTACCATTATGCTATTTGAAAAAACCGGATGTTTACCCCCTAGGATTAAATGAATAATATCATCTGAAGGACACAGGCCATAATAACTATTACTAAAGAAAA
>CALMWN010000386.1 GCA_937873555.1 uncultured Clostridia bacterium | reverse complement strand
TCTCTGAGGTATGCCAGAAGCGAGATAATTGTGACAATAAAAAATAATGGCGGGGTAGTTGAAATTATAATTAACGACGATGGAGAAGGATTCGATGAACGGGACCTGAGCAATGTTTTCGAACGCTTTTACAAGGGAATTAAAGGGAACACGGGACTTGGAATGGCGATAACAAAAGTAATAATTGAAAAGCACGGAGGCTTCATTGAGGCTTTAAACGGTAACAACGGAGGCGCTGAAATCAGAATCAGATTGAGTGCATCACAATTTGAGGATGAGATGATCAGCTAGTTTACCAATCCCCAGGGATATTCATACAATGTCCTGAGTCAGCCACAACAGCTTGGTGTTAAAGATAATATTAAAGACTACAGGGAAGATAGATATGAAGCCTTTAAAGCTTGGAAACATGAGTATGGTATCACAGGGTGACCAGGTTGTTGCCATTGGCAGCCCGGAAGGCTTTCAGAACACAGTGTCCGATGGCATAGTAAGCGGATTGCGTACAATAGGGGATATCAATGTGATACAGATAACAGCGCCAATAACCCATGGAAGCTCAGGAGGGCCGTTATTCAACATGCAGGGATATGTCGTGGGTATAAATTCACTGGGAATGGACAGCGGAAATCTGAATTTTGCCATCGATGCAAACTATGCAGCCGGATGGATCAGGGAGTTAAGCAGCCAGCAGTTTGATCAGATACAAGTCCAGGATAGCAGCGTATCCGGTACACCGGCTGTGCAGCAGACAACCGGCACGACCGGAGGACCGGCTGTATATAGTGCCTCAAAAGCTTCACAGGTTTTTAATCCGGATTCATATGTGTCGCCGCTTATCAAAATGATGCCATGGGCTGCCGCTGCCATTGGAGTCTAAACGGAAAATACAGCTTTACTTTGAATTGAAGTTACTATATAATTAAATATAACTTAATAGTCTGATACTACTATGTTTCCGCAATGATAATTCCAAAGTAACAAAGTAGTACTAACTGGGGGTGCCGGAAGGCTGAGAAAGAGAAATCTTAACCCTTTGAACCTGATGTGGTTAGGACCACCGTAGGAAAAGTGAGGAAATCATTTCATTGTCTATAAGCTTACCTGTCAGGTAGGCTTCTTTGTTTGCTTCGAAATGGATGGGGGGGCTTGAGATAATTGAGGGAGATAAAGCCTGTAAATGGACCGCAATATGGAAATTTGAAAATAAATAAACAGCATTTTATGAAAGGGGATTATTAAAGTGAGTACATACACCACACAAATGGATGCCGCGAGAAAAGGGATAGTGACAAAAGAAATTGAGACTGTAGCAAAAAAGGAAGGAAAAACAGTTGAGGACATAATGGAACTGCTTGCAGAAGGGAAGGTAGCAATTCCGGCAAACAAAAACCATACTGCCCTTGATCCGGAAGGAATCGGACAGGGATTGAGGACAAAGATAAATGTGAATCTGGGTATTTCAAAGGACTGCTGCAATTTTGAAATGGAATTTGAAAAGGTCAGGAAGGCTCTTGAACTTAAGGCTGAGGCAATAATGGATTTGAGTTCCTATGGAAAGACAAGGGAATTCAGGCAAAAACTCATAGATATGTCGCCTGCGATGATAGGGACTGTACCGGTATATGACGCTGTCGGATTTTATGACAAGGAACTCTCAAGCCTCACTGCCGAAGAGCTGCTTGACGTAATAGAAAAGCATGCCCGGGACGGGGTGGATTTCATGACCATACATGCCGGTATCAACCGGGCAACAGCAGAACGTTTCAAGAAAAACGGCAGACTGACCAATATTGTATCAAGGGGAGGTTCCCTCATTTTTGCATGGATGGAGCTGACGGGAAATGAAAATCCTTTCTACGAATACTATGATAAGATCCTGGACATATTTGAAAAGTATGATGTCACAATAAGCCTTGGAGATGCATGCAGACCGGGCAGCATAAATGATGCCACAGATGCTTCCCAGGTTGAGGAACTTATTGTATTGGGCGAGCTGACAAAAAGGGCCTGGGCGAGAAATGTGCAGGTTATGATTGAAGGACCCGGTCATATGGCTATAAACGAAATTGCGGCAAACATGGTTCTTGAAAAGAGATTATGCCATGGAGCCCCATTTTACGTACTCGGTCCCCTGGTTACAGACGTGGCTCCGGGTTATGACCATATTACAAGCGCAATAGGAGGTGCAATTGCTGCAGCCAACGGCGCAGATTTCCTTTGCTATGTCACACCGGCAGAACACCTGAGACTGCCTGACCTGGATGATATGAAGGAAGGTATTATCGCATCGAGGATAGCTGCACATGCCGCAGATATTGCAAAAGGCATTAAAGGCGCCAGGGATTGGGACAATAGGATGAGTGAAGCCAGAAAGAACCTCGATTGGGAAGGTATGTTCAATCTTGCATTGGACGGTGAGAAGCCAAGAAGGTACAGGGAAAGCTCCATGCCTGAGCATGAGGATACGTGCACCATGTGCGGAAAAATGTGTGCTGTAAGAAATATGAACAAGGTTCTTAAGGGTGAGGATATAAATATTCTGTAATCATAATCAATATCCATATAAAAGGGGATGCCTTTGCAGGCGCCCCTTTTTACTTGAATAAATAAGGCTAATGCTCTATTTCTATTACGCCAGCCAAAAGATATAATTCAATTATGCAATATATTATGT
>CALMWN010000385.1 GCA_937873555.1 uncultured Clostridia bacterium | reverse complement strand
GCTGATATTCATACTGGCATTTTCGACAATATCCCTTATAATGGGAGCGATGAGTGTCCGCTCGCCCTTCAGCAAAATCGGTGCACAGAGGGAAATCATACAGATTATGGCATATGAACCTGTATTGATTCTCATGGTAGTGGGCATATACAAGGTGACAGGCAGTTTCATGATAGAAAATGTTTTCAGCTATGGAACTCCTTTGCTTTACAGTTTGCCGCTGGTTTTTCTTGCGTTCCTTTATGTCCTCACTATCAAACTTCGCAAGTCGCCCTTTGATTTTTCAACTTCCCATCACGGACATCAGGAGTTGATAAAAGGTTTGACTACTGAATTTTCGGGACCTCAGTTGGCTATAATAGAATTAACTCACTGGTATGATCTGATCATACTTTTAGGACTTATAACACTGTTTTTTGCAAAACCTTTATGGGTAGGAATTTTGATTGCATTGGGAAGTTATTTCCTGGAACTTGTCATTGACAATATCAGTGCGAGGGTAACCTGGAAATGGATGCTTAAGGCAACCTGGATAATCGGTATAGGAGCTGCACTGACAAATATTGTATGGCTCTACCTCAAAGCTTAAGGATGGTGAAATGAATGGGAATTATAAATAAATCAAGAGTTAAATCACCATGGGTAGTTCATTTTGACTGCAACAGCTGCAACGGCTGTGACATCGAGACCCTTGCCTGCCTGACTCCCATGTATGATGTAGAACGCTTTGGAATAGTGAACGTCGGTAACCCCAAGCATGCGGATGTACTTGTGGTGACCGGATCGGTAAATAAGAGGAATATAAGGGTATTGGAAAATCTCTATAATCAGATACCTGACCCGAAGGCTGTAGTTGCAGTTGGTGCCTGCGCAAGTACTGGAGGCATATTCAAGGAATGCTACAATGTCGTGGGCGGTATTGACAAGGTTATCCCTGTGGACGTTTATGTACCGGGATGCTGCCCAAGGCCGGAAGCGATAATTGACGGTATAGTCCAGGCTATGGCCAAGATGGAGGAAAAAGCCAGACAAATGAAGAACCCGGTTAACAAACATGAAGGCGTGACCGAGGATCAGGTAAAGGCATAAAAAAGATTCGGACGAAGACTAGGATCAAGTATTGGATTATGAATGAGCGGCCCCGGGTGTCACAACCTGTATCTCAATCTTGATCTTAACATGGAGGGTAGTATGATAGAGAATATAAAAGAGATAACAAAAGACCAGCTCCTTGGTGAGGCGCAAAATATGATGTATCAGGGTTACAGATTAGTAACCGCTACTTGTGTAGATTTGGGGAATAACAACCTTGATGTATTGTACCATTTTGATAAGGAATTGAAGCTTCAGAACTATCGTATAACAATAGCGAAAGGCGAAGAGATTCCCAGTATCTCAGGAATTTACCTTTGTGCAATTCTTGTAGAAAATGAAATGAAGGAATTATTCGGATTAAATGTTACAAATATGGCTATTGACTACGGCGGTCACATGCTGCTCTCCGATGACGACCTTAAAAACCCGATGTCAAGGCAGCAGATAGTTATAGAAAAGAGGGGGGAGTAATAGTATGAACAGGACAGTAATACCTTTTGGACCACAGCACCCGGTTTTACCGGAACCCCTTCACTTGAAGCTGGTTATGGAAGACGAAAAGGTTGTTGAAGCAATACCGGCAATCGGTTATGTTCACAGGGGGTTGGAGAAGCTTACAGAGGTTAAGGAATTCACCCAGAACACATATATAGTTGAAAGAATATGCGGAATATGCAGCGTTATGCATGCACAAGCTTACTGCCAGGGTATAGAAGCCATGATGAATATTCAGGTGCCTGACAGGGCGAGATATCTGAGGGTTATATGGGCGGAGCTTCACAGAATACACAGCCACCTGCTGTGGCTTGGTCTTCTTGCAGATTCCTTCGGCTTTGAGAGCCTTTTCATGCAGGCCTGGAGAAACAGGGAAAAGGTCATGGACATAATGGAGGAGACGGCGGGAAGCAGGGTTGTCATATCCTGCAATACTATTGGCGGTACCAGAAGGGATATATCCAAGGAGCACCTTGTGAAGATATCTGTCATCGCGGATGAGATAATGGAAGACATGAAGCAGATAGAAGCTGCTTTCCTGAATGACTATACGGTAAAACACAGGCTTGTAGGAGTGGGAGTGCTTACAAAGGAACAGGCATATAAATTTGGTGCGGTAGGACCAATGGCGCGTGCCAGCGGTATTGCCCAGGACCACAGGACAACAGGTTATGCTGCATACGGTGAATTGGATTTTGCACCTGTGGTTGAGAATGACGGCGACAGCTATGCGAGGACTGCTGTAAGATTGAAGGAAGTTTACCAGTCAATCAAGCTTATCAAGCAGGCAATTGCCAAGATTCCGGAGGGCGAAATCAGCGTACTAGTAAAGGGAAATCCTAACGGAGAAGTTATTTCAAGGGTTGAACAGCCAAGAGGCGAAGTAATGTACTATATCAAGGGCAATAATACCAAGAACCTCGAAAGGCTGAGAGTCAGGACACCAACCTTTGCAAACATACCAACTCTTTTGCAGATGCTTCCCGGAAGCCAGCTGGCAGACGTTCCTGTCCTGCTGCTTACCATAGATCCATGCATCAGCTGTACAGAAAGGTAGGGGATAAAGATGTTTGATATGTTAGGCAATATAATGAAGAACCTTTTGTCAAAACCGGCGACAAGAATGTACCCTTTTGAAAAAAGGGAGAACTTCAAGAATACCAGAGGTCAGCTGGGAGATATAGATATAGATGCCTGTATTTTTTGCAGCATATGTGCCAAGAAATGCCCTTCAGACGCAATTATTGTCAACAGGAATGAAAAATCCTGGGAGGTTGACAGGTATAAATGCATAGTATGCGGTGTCTGCACGGAGGTCTGTCCCAAGAAATGCCTGCACATGGAAGAGCAGTATAAAACAGCGTCTTATACCAAGGAAAATGCAAAATTCGTCCAGCAGCCAAAACCTGAAGCACCGGCTGGACAGTCACAGGAACAAAAACAGTAAGGTAGCAATACGGCGGGGACATAAATCCCCGCCTGTATTTTTGTTATAGAGCGAGCACAGCTCCCCTTCTATCTTCCCCTCACTTCAAGGGGAAGAAAAAGCTTGGCTTTGAAGAAAGCTCCCTCGGGGAGGGGGCTGCCGTTGTAAACGGCTGGGTGAGTGCAGACCCTCACTATCTTTTGCCTTTCACAAGCATTACCGGTTTCTCCCCTTGAAGTGAGGGGAGATTAAGAGGGGAGAAAGGGCTTCAGAGCATAGAAAATTCCCACCTGTAGGACAGTGGAGCTGACGTAGTCTGAGGGGTAAGCAGGTAAAAAGAGTGAAGATTGGATAGGATAAATTATGCATGAGTATTCGGTAACAAAAGGAATGCTTGATACTGTTCTCAGCGAGGCAGAGAAGGCAGGTGCGTCAAGAATAACGGAAATACGGCTTGTTATAGGTGATTTGTCCACAATAATAGATGAATCGGTACAGATGTATTTTGACATAATGAGCAAAGGCACACCAGCGCATGGTGCAAAGCTTGTATTCAGGAGAGTTCCCGCACAGTTTAGATGCAGAAATTGCGGCAATGAATACAATAAGCCGGCAAAGGGTTTCGACTGTCCGTTGTGCGGCGGTTTGGGACTGCCGACGGGCAAGGGAAAGGAATTTTATATTGAGAGCATAGAGGTGGATTGATTGTATTTTTAAAGGTGCAAAAATGCCACAAATAAAATATAATGTCATATAGGAGCAATCTTTTTAAATGGGGGGATTTCCTTGCTGTTTGTTGATATCCTCGGCTATATTGGCATAGGCGCTTTTGCAGTTTCCGGCGTAATGGTAGGTATAAGGAACAGGCTTGATCTTTTCGGTTTGTTTGTATTGGCTGTCTTCACCGCGTCGGGAGGCGGGCTGATACGGGATATTATTTTAAACAAGGGACTGCCGGTTCTTTTTACGGAGCCAATGTACCTGGCGGTAATTTTGTTTACAACGATACTTACCTGCTTTACATACAGGTTTCTTGCCAGGATATATA
>CALMWN010000384.1 GCA_937873555.1 uncultured Clostridia bacterium | reverse complement strand
ATCCGGATGAGCCGGTCAAAAAGGTAACTTTTAAGTGGTGTAATAGTTGTGCAGCATCCTTTAGTCTTAAGTTCATTAAACACCGCATCAGCTGAATCTCTGTCTGATTTGGGGTACTCAATCGAACTTATCTTTATGGCCACAACAATACCTGACTGCATTAAAAGATGAATCCTATCTACTGCTGCATTCACTAAATCGTCAAGAGTGTCGATATTCCTGCCGACTAATTGTCCAAGACTTTCAAGGGATGAAGTCGGGCTGCTGAAAAAATCCATGTGAGGCACAATTCTAAAATAGGTCTCTTCAAAATCAGTCTGGTTTACACATGATAGAACAACTCTTGCTTTACATTTATCTTTCAATACTCTCTGGTAAAGACCGGCTGAGTTGTCTGCCATAACTCCTGCAGCCAGTTTATGTATGGTGCTGTTGTCAATCTCATCTATACCATAGAAATGCCGGGCAGTGATAATGGCAGCTCTTGCATAGGAACCATGCCTCACCCTGTCCCAGTAAGGCGCCATTTGTGGCCACCACTCGGAGACAGGTCTATATCCCGGGTCCCTCATAGTTAATTTGAACTTTATCGGCATTCCGGCGCTAGCTAAGTCATGCTGAATATATCCTGCAAAAAAGTTCAAACCGCTGTATTCACTTTTCAAGTAATCCTTTTCCGGCGGCAGGTGCTCATGGGCATCAATTATGGATAGCTTGGAAATTTCGTTATAAAGTGTTTGACCTGTTTTTGATAGATTCATATAATACCCCTTAGTAAGCATATTACAAACACTATAGAATATGTAAACATTATTGCCTCTAAAATAATTTGTCTTATTGGGTTTTGTCAAATTTCATATCTGTAAATTTGGCTGTTATGATTAATCCTACGACTGCCAGGACACATACAGCCGAAAAAGCTGAAAATGTATTGCTCATGCCTATAACTGAAGATATCACGCCTCCAATACTGCTCCCCATAATTGCGCTTATTCCGGATACAATGATTGAATTAGCGACCTGCCCTCTTGTCCTCAGCGCTTTAGGAACATTGCTGGCTACATATTCGGCCAGGCAAAAATGCAGCACAATAGTATTTAACCCGTGAATAAGCCAAATGAATATAATTGTTTTTTCAGACAGTACTGTTGACATCATTATCCACCTAATAACAAAAGCAGTACCGGAAATCAGCATTATATTGATAATGCCAAACCTTTTGTATAGCTTATCGAATAGAAGCATGAAAGGAAACTGGCTGAACGAACCGACCATAACCCCGATCCCTATGAACTGAGTGCTGATGCCAAGGCTTTTACTGTATATGGCATGAAAAGAATAAAAATAACCAAGGGTGCAGGAAAGCAGAAACACATATATATAGATATATGTAAGCCTTTTGTCCTTAAAGAGTTCATGGAAACCGACATCGTTATGACCGATGCTGTGTCCTTTTACTTCAGGTATCATGAAGGATACTATAAATGAGAACAGCCAGAGCGAAGAGAAAGCAACAAAAATATATTTGATATCTATAGAAAAAAGCTTGCCGTAAACAGCGGACATGACTGCATATCCTACCGAACCGATAGTCCTGACGGAGGAATACTTAAAGTTGTTTCCTGTTTTTGAAATCTCAAGTACTATGGAATCACCCAAGGGTATTGCCGAATTATAGAAAAAGTTAAAAACGGATATGGAAATAACAATAAACCAGAACGATTTACCTGAAAGCGGCACAAACCATATGGTCACAGCTGACATAAAAAGCACATGCCGCAGTATCCTATTCTTGCTTTCAGACCTATCGCTTATGCTGCCCCATACAGGCCTGGCTATAATTCCCAAAAGGGATCCTGATGCAGAAATCAGGCCTATCCGTACGGTATCTAGTCCCAATGATGAGTAATACAGGCCTATGTAAGATACAACACCTGCATGACCCATATATATTAAAGCATAATAAAATGCAACCGGGACTACTTCATTTTTTTCTCTCATTTATATTTTCTCTCTTTTTTAAAAATAGTTACAGTCATAAGTTCCCCTATCAGCCAAGAGCAGGGGAACTTATGAAATTTCATACTAGGGCCTTACATTTCCTCTCCTTGCAGCTTTAATTGATTCCAGCCCAAACAGTTTTTCCGCGTTTTCATGAGCCACAAGCTGGAGAACCTCAAAGGGAAGCCGCAGCTGGTTTATAAATCGGGCATGACACAAAAAACCCTGTACCAGGTATTCATCGACTGCATCGGGAGCAACACCGGAATCCGTACCAAAAAGTATCCTTTCCCTGTATTGCATGAAAAACCTCCACAGCACCTTTCTGTCTTCTTCATACAGAGTATCTGCCCACCGGAGATAAAAGCCGCAGCTGGTATCAATGTACAGATTATCATATTCATCGAGCAGCGACGACAGCCTGTCAAGCCCAATGTGAAGCTGGTGGGCACCTATAACTTTAAGCTTGGGATACATCCTAAGAATCTTCAGAAATGTATTAAGAAGGTCTTCATTGGTAAACTTCGCGCCTCTCTCTTGTCCTTCAGCCCAATAGGAATTAAACCCTCCGCCATGGTATGGAGAATAACCGACCCGTTGTGTCACATGCCATAATACCGGCATACCGGAGTTTTCTGCCAGCTTGAAAATTTCTGCCCACTTATCATTAAACCAGCACTCCGGTTCTCCCATACCCTTCATAATTGGAG